>CALZMB010000274.1 GCA_945788485.1 uncultured bacterium
CTCGAGATATTTCATGAGCACGTCAGCCTCTTCTGTCTCTATGTGTCCGCACGAATGGTTTTTTATCTTTCCGTCAGCGATGCAGATGATGTTGCATCTTATCGCCATGTCGTCCGGCTGCAGCTCAACTCCGATAGACGCTGCTTCGAGCGGTCCGCGTCCTTCGTACACCTCATTTTGGTCGTATCCGAGAATGGCGGAGTTAGCTACTTCTGAGCCGGGATGAAACCCTTGCTGTACAGTTTTCAGCATACCCGTGCGGCCTTTCCCGGCAAGCATGTCCATATATGGCGTGTTGGCAGCCTGCAGCAGCGTTTTGCCTCCCAGCTCTTCGTTGTGCCAGTCAGCCATGCCGTCGCCTAATATAATAATGTGTTTCATGTTGTTTTTTTTTGTTTTAGTTGACGAGTTGACAAGTTAACAAGTTGACGAGTTGATAGTCCTGTCAACTCTGAGCAATAAAAACAATTAACTCGTCACCTTGTCAACTCGTTAACTCGTCAACTAAGAGAACTATATATTGGCGATTGACATGATGTTTGCGAACACTCCGGCCGCCGTCACTGACGCTCCGGCTCCGTATCCCTGAATGAGCATCGGATATTCTTTGTATCGTTCAGTTGTCAGCATGACGATGTTGTTCGAGCCTTCAAGGTCGTAGAACGGGTGGTGTATGTCAACTGCCTGCAGCGACACGCATGTCTTTCCGCCGTCAAGACAAGCCACAAACCGCCAGCGTTTGTTCTCTTTCTCTAATGTCTGTCTGCGTTTCTCGAAATCTTCGTCGAGTTCTGGCAGGCGTTGCCAGAATGTCTCCACGTCGCCCTCGAAATATTCGTCTGGGACGAAGAGATGCTTTTCGACATCTTTCGGTTCAACTTGATAGCCAGCCTCGCGTGCGAGAATCACCAGTTTGCGTATCACGTCCATGCCTGAGAGGTCGATGCGCGGGTCAGGTTCGGCATACCCCTGCTCTCGTGCGCGGCGCACTGTCTCAGAGAACGGCACATCGGCAGAAAGCTCGTTGAAGATGAAGTTGAGCGTGCCGGAGAGCACGGCTTCGATTTTCAGGATACGGTCGCCCGAGTGTACGAGGTCGTTGATGGTGCCGATGATTGGCAGTCCGGCGCCGACGTTTGTCTCGAAGCGGAACTTCACGCCGTGTGTGAGGGCGATGTTCTTCAGTTTGATATAGTTCTCATAGTCTGACGACGCCGCTATCTTGTTGCATGCGATGACCGACACGTTGTGTTTGAGCAGCGGTTCGTAGAGGTCGGCAATCTCTTGCGATGCGGTGCAATCGACGAAGACGCTGTTGAAGATGTTCATCTTCAGTATGCCTTCGAGAAGTTTCTGCGAGTTGCTTGGCTCTGATGCGTCGAGTGCTGATTTGTAGTTGTACAGGTCGATGCCGTCGCGTGAGAATATCGCTTTTGATGACGATGCGATGCCCACGACGTTGAGGTTGAGGCGGTTCTCTTTCTTCAGCACCTCCTGCTGGTCGCGAATCTGCTCAATGAGCTTACCTCCGACAGTTCCTATGCCGCAGATGAAGATGTTGAGCACTTTGTATTCAGAGAGGAAGAATGAGTCGTGTATGACGTTGAGCGACTTGCGCAGGAAATCCTGCTGCACCACAAACGAGATGTTTGTCTCTGACGCACCCTGCGCACATGCTATGATAGAGATGCCTGAGCGTCCGAGCGCGCCGAAGAGTTTGCCGGCGATGCCTGGCGTGTGCTTCATGTTCTCGCCCACGATGGCTATTGTAGCCAGACCGGACTCGGCAGACATGGGGTACATGGCGCCCGTTTCTATCTCTTTGTGGAACTCGTTGTTCAGCACTTCGATGGCAGCCTCGGCGTCGTCGTCTTTCACGCCGATAGACGTAGAGTTCTCAGAAGAAGCCTGTGAGACGAGGAAAACGGATATGCCGTTGTCGGCAAGGGCGGTGAAGATGCGGCGGTTGACACCTATGACACCCACCATCGAGAGGCCTGTCACTGTGATGAGTGTGGTGCCTTTGATGCTTGAGATGCCTTTGATGGGCTTGTTGTCATCGTCTATCTTTTCTTTTATCAGTGTGCCGGGATGTTCTGGGTTGAAGGTGTTTTTCACCTTTATCGGTATGTTCTTGATACATACGGGATATATAGTAGGCGGATAAATCACTTTCGCGCCGAAATTGCAAAGCTCCATTGCCTCGATATACGAGAGCTGGTTGATGGTGTAGGCAGCCGGTATCACCTTCGGGTCGGCCGTCATGAATCCGTCAACATCTGTCCATATCTCCAGGACATCGGCGTTGAGGGCTGCTGCTATGATGGCGGCGGTGTAGTCCGAACCGCCTCTGCCGAGGTTCGTCGTCTCGCCGTTGTGTTTGTCTTTCGATATGAAACCCGGCACGAGCGAAATGCGTGGCAGGTCAGCGAATGCCTTTCGCACGAGAGTGTTTGTCAGTTCGGCGTCGAGCTGATGCTTGCCGTTCTTGTATTCTGTCTTGATGAACTCGCGCGAGTCAAACCATCTCGCTCCGTCGATGAGTGTCGCCACGATCTGCGACGAGAGACGCTCGCCGTAGCTCACTATGGCGTCCTGTGTCTTTGAAGAAAGGTCGTGGATGAGGAAGACGCCGAAATAGATTGAGCGCAGCTGCTCGAAAAGAGAGTCAACGGTGTTGAACAACGTCTCTCGCTTCTTGGCGTCAGTGATGATGGTGTCAATCATCTTATGGTGTCTGTCCACCATGTTGTCAAATTCTTGCCGCCATTCGTCTTTTCCCTCAACGGCAAGGCGGGAGGTCTGTATAAGTTTGTCGGTGATGCCTCCCAATGCACTGACGACAACAACAAGATTCTGTTCTTGAGCTTCCTTCAAAACAATCTCTTTCAGACTCAAGATGCTCTCAACGGAACCGACGCTGGTTCCACCGAATTTCAAAACTTTCATAATGCTATATTGTACGGTATGGGTTTTGTGCCGCATGGCATCCCTGATACGTAGAGGGCAGAGCGGCAGGGTAAAACTTCCTGAGATGACAGACTTACCCGCTTCCCGGTTTCCTCTCCCTAACACGACAAGGGCAGAGGCCACTCAGAAAAGACTTGGTGTTTTGCCAGTCTCGATATTTTTTTTAGTTGACGAGTAAACAAGTTAACGAGTTGACAAGTTGATACTCTTAGTTGACGAG
>CALZMB010000275.1 GCA_945788485.1 uncultured bacterium
TTCCCCTCTGCCGCCCTCGCATGGCGTATCACAGACGAGGCATGGATGGATAAAGTAAAGGGCAACTGGCTCGACGACCTCAAGCTCCGCGCTACATACGGTGTGACAGGCAACGCCGGTATCGGCATCTACGGCACACAGAGCGGCGTGACATTCGCAAACTGGTCGTTCGGTTTCCAGGATGACGCAGCAAACAGATACATGCTCGGCACTGTTGACAAGAACGGCTCAGGATATTATGTAGTCGCAAACAAGGACACTAAGTGGGAGAAATCCACAACCTTCGACCTCGGCTTCGACGCTTCTTTCCTCCGCAACCGCATCAATCTCGTCTTCGACTGGTACTATACCAAGACCACCGACCTTATCCTTCTCCGCTCTCTGCCTACATCGGCAGGTATGGACGGCAAGTATGCCACATACACCAACATCGGTTCTACACGCAACACCGGCGTAGAGTTCACCCTCAACACGCGCAACATCGTGAAGAAGAACTTCCAGTGGAACTCTTCTCTCACCTTCTCTGCCAACTCAGAGAAGATTCTCGACCTCGTTGACGGAACAGACATCGTGGTCGGAACAGACAAGGAACGTGGCACGCTCATGCTCGACCATCCTATCAAGTCATACAAGTCATTCAAATATATCGGCATCTGGAAGACAAGCGAGGCAGACGAAGCAGCCATTTTCGGACAGCAGCCGGGCGACGTACATGTAGAGATTCCTGGCATGTACAAGGTTGGCAACGGTGTCTATGAGAAGGTTGACAAAGACGGAAACAAGGTTCAATACACCAAGGACAATCCGTATTCCATCTCTCAGAGTGATGACATCCAGTATATCGGCTCTACTTCTCCGACATGGTTTGCCGGCTTCAACAACGACTTCACCATCGGTAACTTCGACGTGAACGTCTATTTCTACGCACGTTTCGGCCAGTGGGCTGACAACCGCATGGGCAACTATACTCCTTCCAATGGCGGCAAATACACCAACATGGACTATTGGGTTGCCAACAGCAACGAGAACGCGCTGCTCCCTGGCGCATACAAAGGACGCAATTTCTACGACTACACCGGCTATCAGTCTCTCTGGTTTGCAGACAACTCGTTCATCAAGCTGAAGCGTGTCACAGTGGGCTACACACTACCTAAGAATGTGATGAAGAGCATCGGCCTGACAAAGATTCGTGTCTATGCAACTCTCAACGACCCTCTCTATTGGGTTAAAAGCGACTTCCAGAAGGGTTGGGATCCAGAAGGCAACCAGCGTAGCTTCACCTTCGGTGTCAACGTGAACTTCTAAAAAAATCATCGAGTGTTTTTCCCCACACAACTCACATCATAAAAATCAGAAAAACAATGAAGATTTTCAATAAATATATCATGGGTGCCATGGTTGCTTCGGCAGCCGCCTTCACCCTTCAGTCTTGTGGCCTCGACGAATACAACCCGTCAGCCGAAGGCGCCAACGAGGTCTTTGCCACTCCTCAAGGCATGGAGAACCTCGTAAACCAGATGTATTACAACTTCCGCTGGAAATACTACGGACGTGAAGACCCCGTGCTCTACATGGAAGGCTCTGCCGACATCTGGCAGAACCGTGCCGGAGGCTATGAGTATGGTATGCAGCTGACACGTTGCGTCAACCTTCAGGGCGACCGCGGTCAGATTGCCAACGTCTGGAACCGTGTCTATGACAACATCAACGACTGCAACGCCATCATCAACCGTCTCCCCGACTGCAAGGGACTCTCAGAGGCTCAGGCTGCCGACTTCGAAGGCGAGGCACGCTTCATGCGCTCCTACTGCTACTGGTGGCTCGTGGAGTTCTTCGGCGACATAGAGATGCGCACACAGGAGACACAGACAGCTGAGTTCACAGCCGTGCGCACCGACCGCAAGGTCATCTACGACGAGGTAATCATCCCTGATGCGAAAGCAGCCGCCAGCCTCCTCCCCGTCAACCCATACAACGGAAACGTTGGCCGCTCAACCCAGAAAGCCGCCAAGGCTCTCCTCGCACGCGTCCTCCTCACCCGTGCACAGTATGAGGCACAGGGCAGTGCAGAGCAGAAAGCTTTCTATGAGCAGGCTCTCGCCGCTGCCAATGATGTGATAAACAACAAATCGGCTCTCGGCATCAAACTCTACAATACCTACGACGAGATTTGGCAGGCAAAGAACAACAAGACGAACACAGAGTTCCTTTGGGTGACAACATTCTCCAGCAACTCTTCTCTCGACGCAGACTCTAAGCCAAACCGTGTCTATCGTTATTTCTCACCTTCGCTCGTAGGCAATGCCGGCATAACGAACACCGCCACTTCTTGGGAGTATCCTTCGGAGGGTCGTCTCATGATGCCTACCTACTACTTCATGAAGCTGTGGCAGGACTGGGACGCACGCTATGACGCCATCTTCCAGGAAGAGTTCCCTGAGAATGCACTGCGCGGCTTCACTTGGAACGCTGAGCAGGCAGACAAGTACAAGCTCCCGGCTCTCGTAGGCAAGAAGGTTGCCAAAGATAAGACTGTCCTTTACTTTACAAGCAAGAGCCTGTCGCAGGAAGAAGAGGATGCTTACACTGCAAAGGGCATCGCCACTGTCGATATAGACAAGCTCTATAAGACAGAGGCTGTGAACTCTTATGGCGGCGCAAAGGTCCGTAACCCGAACTCAAAGTATCCGGACCTCGACCCGAACACCACGACCTATATCTCAGAGTCTTTCCCTCGTTTCATGAAATACCGCATCTGGGACCGCGACCCTAACGGCACATTCCTCCTCGCCGCTCCTAACGGACAGTTCGGTTTCGGCGATGTTCCTGTTATTCGTTATGCAGAGATGCCGCTCATCGCTGCTGAGTGCCAGATAGCTCTCGGCAACACGACTGAGGCTGCAAACATCATCAACAAGGAGATACGCACCGCACGTGTCGTCCGCCCGGGCCACACACTCGCCGAGGCACAGGTGAAGGCATCAGAAATGACCATCGACTGGATTCTTGAAGAGCGCGCACGCGAGCTGTGCGGCGAGTGGCTCCGCTGGTTCGACATGAAGCGCATCCTCGGACCGCAGGGCAAGTTCGCTGCCACAATCACCGGACGCAACCCGTCGATGGCAGAAGACGACTGCCGTCAGGAGTATCATACGCTCTGGCCTATACCTAACACATTCCTCGACAA
>CALZMB010000276.1 GCA_945788485.1 uncultured bacterium
CAACGCCTTCAGAGCCGCTGCGGGGAGCACCCGGACAAGCGACACGGTGGCGAGACAGATGGCGAAAGGCACGAAAACCCATGTCGTGAACCACAGGCTCATGACAACGGTGAGGATGGATGAGGCGAGGAAGATTACGAGATTGCGCTGCCGCGTGACCTCGGCCGCCGATGTCTTTGCCCTTGTCCACAGCAGGGCGAAGGCGAAGACGGGCAGCGAACCGAAGAGGTTGTAGCGGTACCAGTTCAGCGCGTCGCCCTCCGGAGAGAAGAAATACTGCGCGAAGAGCGTGACGGCAAGGACGGAGAAGGTGATGAGCTGCGAGGCGAGAAAACTCTTCTTGCCCGTCAAGGGACGCTCGCCGTTGTAGAGGACAAGGCGGTAGAAGATGTAAATCTGCGCCATCAGCCCGAAATACCAGTAGGGGCCGGGCCAGATGGCATGGTCGGGGTCGGCGTAGAGATTGCTGAACATGCCGAGCTGCCCGACGATATTCCAGAACTCATAATGATGCGGGCGGGGGGTCATGTAGTCTGTCATGACGAACGCGGCATAGCCGACGACCATCATGCAGAATAGTTTGCGGCAGTGTCGCATGATGAAATCCGCCGCCGGCTTGATGTCCGGGAGGATGCCGCCGGACGGGGATGGCGGGGCGGGAGCGGCGGCGGCAGCTGTCCCGCTCTCGTATTTCATCACCAAGCCGTAGGCGCTGAGGAAGATGAAGACGGGCACCCCGTAGTGTCCGAAAAACGACAGCAGATGTGCAAGCAGCGCGGACGACGGGTGCAGCAGCTCTGTCATGAGGCGGTCGGCGTTATGCGCGGTGAAGGTGTATTCGTTTTCTTTCACCATCGGCCGCAGCCAGTGGGCGAAATTGTGCAGCACGATGGCGAGTATGGCGATGCCGCGCATCGCGGCTGTCTGCTGGCGTGTGAGTTTCTCTTTTGTCATGTTTGTGGAGATGAATTGCTGTTGCGGGCTGGCTGTTGCCTGCCGTGAGAGGGATGGTGCGCGCCTTGCGGCGGATGTCACTCGTTCATCAGGACATCGTAGTCCACCTGCCGCTTCATGATTCGCGGGCGTTTCGCGTTGTACTCCGGCGACAGGATGTTCAGGTCGGGGCGGTAGTAGGGGCAGTGGATGCCTGCCAAATAGAAGAGCAGATGCGGGATGGCGTCGGTCATGTAGGGCAGGGCGGCAGAGCGGCGTATCTCCGCCCACAGCTCGGGACGCTGTTTGCGGTAGGCGGGCGAAGCCCATATCCAGAACGGAATCTCGAACTCTTCGCGCGCGAGACGCTTCACTATCTTCGTCGAGTGCATACGCCCGAAGAAATGCGGCAGCTCGCGCGAGTGCACCTCCTCGCCATGGTCGGGCATGTAGATGACTATTGCGTCCTTCTCTCTGAACATTCCGGTGATGGCAGCCACGACCGAATCGTTGTAGAGCGTGGCGTTGTCATAGGCGCAGAGGTTGCGTTTCCAGCGCGGGTTGGTGAGGTCTGTGCGCTCGGCATAGTCTTCGACTTTGAACTTGCGGCGTGAGTTGGGGCAGCGCAGGCGGTATTCCTGATGCTGCCCGATGAGATGGAAGATGGTGAGGTTGCCTTTCTGCAGCGTGTCGCCCTCTGCCTCGCGTTCCTCTTCTATCATGCGATAGTCGGCGAGCAGCTCAGCATCGAAGATGTGGAGACGTGTGTTGCGCTTGTCGAACTGGCGGTCGGAGAGCTGCGGGTCGTTGATGAAGAAGCCTCCGCTGAAGTCGAACACCTGCTGCTTCGGCTGCGGCAGGAACTCGTTGGTGAGGAATGTGACATGATAGCCCGCCTTGCGGAAGACCTCGCAGAAGAGCGGATAGTCGCACCAGTCGCCCTTGTCGCCGACGGCGTATGTTGACATCATGAGCTTGAAGACGAAGCTCGTGAGGTTCCAGGGAGAAATGACATCGGTGAAAGCCACCAGTTCGCCGCGCCGCTGCATCTCTACCTGGCGTGGCGTGGTGGGGCGTTCGTAGCCGTAAAGCTGCGAGTGGCGCTTGCTGTATGCCTCGCCGATGATGAACACGATTTCCGGCGAACGGAAGCTGCAGCTGTCGGTCACTACGGTCTCTGCCACTTCGCGGAGCACGTCAACCTGCTTCGCCGTCAGGCGGTTGGCATAGACGCTGAACACGGCGCGGTAGAGCGGCAGATACTGTTCGCCGTGCTTCTTCTCCGTCAGGCGGTGCTCCACGTCGCCGATGGTCTTCATGCTGAGGAGCGTGTGCATGGCTTTCAGGTTCGCGAAGCTGAACAGAAGGCACGCCACGGTGGCTATGGCGACGGGGACGGCAAGCCAGTTGCGCCTGCGCGAGAAGAACGCCGTGACGCCTTCCGCTATGCGGCTCAAGATATGCGGTATGCCCGAGAGGCGCGTCATGCTCCACAGGATATGCAGCAGCAGGACTAACAACACCCATCCTACGTTTGTGGCGAGGATGTCTGCCGTGACATACTGCGAGAGGAACTCTCCTGCCTCGCGCGTGTCGGTCTCGCTCATCAGCATCAGTATCGACGGGTTGAGCGCCGAATCGAACTTCACGAAACAATACACGTCAACTGTCGAGACGACGTAGCACACCGTGTATATTATGCCTCTCGCGACGCGTCGGGCTGTGAGAGGCAGCAAGGCGAGCAGGGCGGCTGCGGCATACACCCACACCCATGTCTCGCACCACGCATAGTCGTACAGCTCCTGCTTCCACTCGTATTTCACAGTGCAGAGGGCGGACACCATGCACAGCGCGTACATGAAGAAGCAGAACTCCGGGTTGCGGGCTATCGGCGCGGTTATGAGAGAGAATATTTTCGAGAGTTTAGACATCTAATGCTGTTTTTTGTGGTTGTCATCATTGTCCCGCCGGATGCTGCACCGGGCAGGCGGCTTTTGCCTGATACAAGGCATGACAGGCATCAACTCGTTGTCTTGTCAGCTCATTGTCTTGCCGACTGTGAGCTGATGGTATGCCGCAAGATATATTTTGTTGTGCCGTCAGAGGTATTGAGTTGTGGTGTCAGATGTATTGAGTAGTGATGCTATAAAGTATATGTCGTGACCGTATGGTAGCAGTCAAAAGTTCGTATGGTAGCAGTCGAAAGTTCGTATGGTAGC
>CALZMB010000277.1 GCA_945788485.1 uncultured bacterium
GTTGTCCCAGTCGTAGTCGGCGAAATTCACGTCAGCGTCAGCCATCCTCACCGCTTCTGCCGCGAGCAGGGCGGGGCGTTTGTCCTGGCCGTTTATGTCGTTCTCGCCGTAATATCTCGTCGTGCCGGTCATCGTGTATGGCCCTGCGACATCGAACGTGAGGTTGAACTGTCCGTATGACTGGTCGAGGAAATAGTCGTGCACCGACCCGGCATGGTGAAATTCGGAGAAGCCTTCTTTGTTGAACATGTCGTTCACGACATCCTTGATGTCTGTCCGCGACATGCTCTTGTCAGAGAAGTTGACGAGGATGACGAGGCCTTTCTTCTCTCCGGCGTATGCGCCCGGGCTTGTGTATGCCGCGGCGGCTCTCTGCTGTCCTGCCGCCGGGGGCGTGTTGCCGCTTGCCGTGCTCATCCGTGCCGTCCGGCGTTTTGTGATGAAGCGTGTCTTCCGCTCCAGACGCTCGGCGCGTCTCTGCTGCGCCTTGTTCATGCGCAGCGCTTTCTCGCGTTTCATCGCCTGTGTCTCGTTGTCTGTGAGCACACGAAACTTGCCGTCGCCTGTTTCACTCAGGCAACGGCCGTGTTTGTCTTCAAACCAGTGTCCGTATTCGTCGCCTCTCAAGACGGCTTCGACCTTTGCGCCGTCTTCCGTCAGCAGGGTCCTCACGGCACGTCTTGCCGGTATGGCGCATAGCGTTGCGCTTGTCATGACAAGCAGCAACAGCATGGATAGTCTTTTTCGCAAAGGAGTGTTTGTTGTCAGTTGTGCACGAGCGTTCCGATCTCTTCTCCGTCAATCACCTTTTTCAGGTTTCCGCGTTCGTCCATGTTGAAGACGTAGATGGGCAGGTTGTTCTGCATGCACATCGCTGTCGCGGTGATGTCCATCACCTTCAGTCCCCGTGCGATGACCTCCTGGTATGTTATGTCGTTGAATTTCGTCGCCGCGGGGTCTTTCTCCGGGTCGGCAGTGTATATTCCGTCCACGCGTGTGCCTTTCAGCATGACGTCGGCTTCGATTTCTATGCCTCTGAGCGACGAGCCGGTGTCGGTGGTGAAATACGGCGAGCCGGTTCCGGCAGACATGATGACCACCTCGCCTTTCTGCATGGCTTCTATCGCTTTCCATTTAGAATAGAACTCTCCGATTGGCTCCATCCTTATGGCGGTGAGCACTCTGTTGGGCTGCCCGATGGCGGCGAGTGCCGAGGAGAGGGCGAGCGAGTTGATGACTGTGGCGCACATGCCCATCTGGTCGCCTTTCACCCGGTCGAAGCCGTTGCCTGCTCCTGACAGTCCGCGGAAGATGTTCCCTCCGCCGATGACGATGCCGATTTCAACCCCCATGCCGGAGATTTCTTTTATCTGGCGGGCATATTCGTTCAGCCGGTCTGTGTCGATGCCGTGTTTCTGTGCTCCGGCAAGGCTTTCGCCGGAGAGTTTCAGCAGTATTCTTTTGAATCGTGTCATGATGCGTTGTTGTATGGTGTATGGTGTATGTTCTGTTTCAGTGTATGCCGTTTCTCAGTCGCAGTCAACGTTCTTTCCTTTTATCATGAACTTCACCTCTTTGAAAGCGTAGCGCCTCAACATTCCGTCTTCGTCCATGAGCACAAGCCGTCCTGACGGCTCGATGGTGATGAATCGTGCGAGGAACTCTCCGCCGCCGTCTCTGTAGAGATGGTATCCGTTGCGTCTGTAGAGAGTGTTCATATAGTCAGCCGCGATGCTGTCGTACTGGCCTTGTTCTATGATATGCAGATAGTGGCAGAAATCGTCGATGATGGTGTGCAGCAGGTTTTCGCGGTCTATCTCCCGGTGCAGGATTTGATAGAGAGATATCGGGTTTTTGGTGAGGTTCTCGAACTCCCTCTGGTTGACGTCGATGCCTACGCCTATGATGCAGTCTTTCACCGATGTGCCGCTCAGCGTGCATTCGATGAGTATGCCTCCGAGCTTGTGGTGATGCCAGTAGATGTCGTTAGGCCATTTTATCTCTATTTGCCCGATGTATGCCTGCAGCGCGTCTCTGATGGCGAGGGCGATGGCTTGCGAGAGTATGAACTGCCGTTTTGCCGGCACCTGTTTCGGGTGGCAGAGCAGGCTGAACAGCAGGTTCTCGCCGTGGTTACTCTCCCATGTGTTTTTTCCTTGCCCTTTTCCGGCAGTCTGGAATTCGGCTGCCACTACTGTTATCTCGTCGGGGTTGAGGCTTCTGTATTGTCTCAGGTATTCGTTTGTCGAGCTGACCTCTTTCAGTTTGATGATTTTTACGGTGTTCATGGTTCTGGCAGTTAGGTGTGTTGTGGGTTGTAGGTGTTCTTTTTTTGTGCAGCCGGGGTTCTGCTTGTCGCCGCTGCGTCGGGCGGTGGCGGCGGTTCAGAAACCGACAGTTCTCCTGCCGTCGGGCTGCTCCGCTATTCTGATGCGCATGGCATCGTCGGGCAGCAGGTCGTCGATGAGTTCGGGCCATTCTATGAGGCAGAGGTTTCCGGAGTAGAAATAGTCTTCATATCCCATGTCGTACACCTCTCTTATGTTTTTTATGCGGTAGAAGTCGAAGTGATAGACAGGGCGTCCGGCAGCCGTATATTCGTTGACGATGGCGAAGGTGGGTGATGTGATTACATCCTCGACGCCCATCTCTTCGCACAGGGCTTTGATGAACGTTGTCTTTCCTGCCCCCATGTCTCCATAGAAGGCGAGGACAGCGCTGTCGCCGATGTACTGCATGAATTGCCGTGCCGTCTGGCGTATGCCGGAAATGTTGTCGATAGTGAGTGTCATTGCTCTTGTCTTTTGTTTCTTTTTGCAAAGATACAAAAAAAAATGTAAACACCTAAGAAAAGGCAGAATATTTTTATCTTTTTTTCATCCTCCCCGCCTCGGCTTCGGGTTGCCTCATGCTCATCGGCCTTCTCGTCAAGACCGCCATCCTGCTGTCCGAATACGCATCGGCGCCATAGGCGGAATGCTCGTCGGCGCCGCCGGCCTGCTCTTCGTCGTGCCGCCGCTCTTCATCGTCTTCCAGCATCTTCAGGAGCGGTTGGCAGAAAAAAATCTCTTAGTTGACGAGTTGACGACCAGCCTGGAAGGCTGTACTAAGCGAAGCGGTCGTAAC
>CALZMB010000278.1 GCA_945788485.1 uncultured bacterium
AGGGAGGTAACTATGAAATTGATGAGACTTGTCGAATAATTTATAGAACCACCCTTTAGATTACCAGCCCCTCTGTGCCACAAAAAAACATTATACATTTTTACGCTGCTTGTCTATGTGACCCTTGTCATATAGCGGCGAAATCAATGCTTTTTTCCGGAATTCCTGTTTTTTGACATGCTGACAGCGACACTCAGCATCAAGTAGCTCGGCACGCTGTTGTTCCATGTCACTGTGCGGCCTTGCGCATCTACGGCGAACCGTCTTGTGGATATCTGTTGCAGGATGTCATACGCCTGCAGTTTCGCTGTCACTAAACCCTTGGCGAATGACTTTGTCAGCATGATGTTCCATACCACCTCGTCGGTGTTCATCATCTCACTGTCATATCCGCGCTTCGTGAACATATTGATGTCTGTGGCTATTGTTGCCTTTATCCACGGCACGGTGTATGTCAGGTTTGCGCCATACTGCCAGTCCTGTGCGTCGATGGGGGTTGTCGTCTCCAAACTGCCGCGTGTGGAGCGTGCTGTCAGATAACCTGCCACGCCGCATGAGAAGTTGCCGAGACGGTAGCTGAGCTTCGCCGAAATGTATGTCTTCCAGTTATCCACCTTGCTCAGCACACTGCTCTCTGCGATGTCTGTCGTCTCAGCGAAATCCACGTCTCTGTCGTAGCTCACGCTGGCGTTTAAGTCCATTCTCAGTCTCCGCTTCCTGTCAAGCGGTCGTTGCCATCCGCTCTTCATCTCCATGTTCCAGTTGCCGTTGACATTGTCTTGCATCGATGTGTAGCCGCCTGTCTGAGAGTTGTAGGTCATGCGCCTGCGTATCTCTCCCGGCGACAGCGAGCTTTTTATCCTGACGTAAACGCTGCTGCCGTTCGTCTTGTTCTTGAACGTCGCCTGCGCCTCAAAGTCATGCTTCTGTTGGGTCTTGAGATTCGGGTTGCGTATCACGGTCAGCAGAGGGTTCGACGTGTCGCTGACAGGCATTAGTCGTTCGAAGCCTGGCTGCAAGGTGTAGAAGTTATATGAGAAGTTCAGCGGGTTCTTCCCGAATGTCTTGATGCTGAGATATGTTCTCATTTCCTTGTACGAGCGTCTCGCCACGGTGTCACACATGCTGTGCGTGTAGTCCATGCGCTCCTTGACGTATCTGAACGGTATGTTGAGCATGAAGTTCATCTTCTTCGTGAACTTGTACAGGTCTATCCCCGCGCCGTAGATGTCTTTCGCAGTGTGATACCTCTCGCTGTTCTCCTTGTCCAATGTCTCTTCCAGGATGTCGTGCCGTGGCAGCCATCCCGGGTTGTCAAACTCATTGTTCTCTATGAGGTCGAGGCGGTAGTCGCCCCTCGTGGAATGCTCTCTTCTTGTGGCGTAGTCTGCCGAGAACTGGAGCTGGAACTGCTCTGGCAGTTGTAAGGTATATCCCGCCTTGCCTTGCAGCATCAGCATTTCCTCTGTGTTCTTCGCGTATAGCTGGCGTGTCTCTGTCGAGTCGATGGCAATGTAGTCTGTGCGGCTGTTTGTGAAACCCTCCGACGGACGCATGTTCATATAGTTGAGCGAAGCGTCGAACGTCAGCATATCGCCTGAATTGGACGGTATTGATGTATATGCCGCCTGATACAGATGCACGTTGCGTGTCCGTGCCTGCGACAGTTTGCGGCTGCGGTTTGTCAGTGCCGTCGCCATGGTCGAGTCGCTGCTTGATGCCTCTCTCGTCTGGTCGTCAATGTTGATGACAGTCGATAGTCCTGTGCGCCATTTGCGTATCATGAGCCTGTTGTTCAGCTCAATGCCTCCGGTTCTCTGCTTCGTCCTCGCCATTCCTCCTGTCTGGATGTTCCCGCCGGTGTTATATCTTATGCGTTCTGTTGTCTGCATCATCGACGCATCGTCCCATGAGCCTCTCACATCCAGCTTGTTCTCAATGTTGTGGGCTTTGTCCTCTGTCTGTATTCCCACTCCCACCTGTCGTGTAGTCTTAACGCCGTTAGTGCTCTTCTTCGGGTCCCACTTGCCGTTGCTGCCCGGCCGGCGGTCCTCGTTCACGTTGTTCATGTTGACAAACGCCACCACATTTGTGAGGTCGCTGTTCCTCATGCCGAACGCTCTCGCCATCCATCGCTCCACAGTGCCTCCTCCCGCCTCCGCGTTGCCGAGGTATGTCCCCATGAACTCACGTTTCAGCGCGACGTCCATCACATATTCTTTCTGTTCCACATCGCGGCCAGTCAGACGGCTTTGCTCTGTAGAGCGGTGATAGACTTTCAGATTCTTCACGGTGTAGTAGGGCAGGTTGTCGAGCATCACCTTGTTGTCTTTCTTGAAGAAATCCTTGCCGTTCAGTGTGAGATAGTCTATCTTCTCGCCGTTTATGTATATGTCGCCGTTGTCTGTTATCTCCGCTCCCGGCAGCTGCTTCACGAGAGCGTCGAGCATAGAGCCTTCGGGCAGTTTGAAAGCAGCCGCGTCATACACTATCGTGTCACCGCGGTAGGCTATCTGCACCCGTGTCCCTCTTACCTCAACCTCGTCGAGCATTACCTCTTTGCCAGTCTCATTAGCTTTGCGGCGGAGGTAGATGGCAGGTGCTTCAAAATAGTCTTTCCGTCCTTTGCGTTCCAGTCTGAAGGTGACGCTGGCAGTGTGGTAGCCCTCTGCTGTCGCCTTCACGATATAGTTGCCGTTGTCGAGCGGCAGCCTGAACTCATAGTATGACATCACGGAATTTTTCGGCTTCTCGCACGCGGTGGTGTCTATTACCGTCGAGTCGCTTCTCATCAGCGTCACATTGGCGTTGAGGTATGCTTTCGTGAAAGAGTCGTACACACTGCCATATACAGAGAGCTTTTTGTTCTTCCCGCTTTCTTGTGCAGATGATATGTTTGCCGCAAGCAGGAGCAGCAGGACAGATGCTATTGTGGTTAATGTCTTCATAATCTGATTTAGGTTTTATGTTTTTAAGTTGGTGTGCAGAACTATGTCACGACCAGCCTGGAAGGCTGTACTAAGCGAAGCGATCGTAACCGAGGACGAAGTCCTCGGAATGTCGATGCCAATACGGCTGCCTGGAACCAACGGTCACTGACCAACGGGAGGTAATGGCAG
>CALZMB010000279.1 GCA_945788485.1 uncultured bacterium
TGCCAAAGACTCTTGTGGCCAACTGTTTGCAAATATAATCAATTAATCTGAATTGTGAGGATATTGTCCCCACCTTTTTGTGTCACATCAGTAAAAAAACACTACTGTCCGGTGAAACCTTAGGGTGAGAAACGATAGGTATATACCGGGGGCAACCGATGTTGCTCACCCTGAGTTTTACCGGACAGTAATAGTAAAAAAGAAAGTAGGAGACAAACACCTGTGATTAGTGTTCACCTCCTACTCTGTTTATGGATGGCTGGGCGTTATCTCTTGATTATCTTCACGCCGTTGCGTATGACGATGCCTTTGTAGTCGTCAGACACCTGCATTCCGGCAAGGTTATAGAGTTTGCCTTCTCTTGTTGTCTCGGCGTTGATAGCCTCAATAGAAGTGGCATCACCAGCGAGAGCAGCCGGTCCGAAACCGCCACGCGCGTTTGCCACACGCACCTTCGCTGATTTTATCTCTCCATTGATGGTGAGAGAAGTGTCCTGCGTGATTACAGGAGCCTCGCCGTTGATGCTTACGAGATATGCCGTCGCTGTGCCTGCGCCTTCCCATGTGAGGGTGTGCTTGTCGTCAGAGATGGCCGCCGTGGTTGTCTGCTGTGCGCATGTCACATCTGGAGCCCATGAGCCGAAGATGTTTGCCACGGTGAACTGGGATGCCTCGTCTGCTGTGAGGATGGTCTCGAACGTATTGTTGCCCGTTTTGTGTGTGAAGGTCAACACGTTTGATGCAGGCGAGATGACGTTGCCTTCAGCGTCGGTGGTGTTGTATTCGTTGAAATCAGCGGCTGCTACGTTCATGCCGTCTATGGTGAATCGTGTCGGAATGAGTCTTGAAGGCTCGAGCACCTTTGTGTTGATATATGTCGCCTTTGGCTCTCCACCCCATGCACGTGCGAAGTTGAATGTCTCGGAGAGTGTCTCTACGGTACAGTCGAGGAAGACATATCCCCAGTTGTAACGGTCGGCTGTCGTGGCGGTGTTGTATGGAGCACAGATGGTGCATTCGCCGTCTCTGTAGTCTTTTTTGCGGCTCTCGTTCACGAGTTTCACACGGTTATACACCACGTTTCCGTCACCGCAGAGATAATCGACAGTGCCATGAATCTCTGAATCCTCCCAGTAGAAGTTTGACTCGCGGTTAGAATAGTATGTGTCCTGATAAGAGAGCATCTTGACATTCTTGCAGATGGTGTTCTGTCCCTTGTCCTGCAGACAGACAGCACGGCCGGCAGAGCCTGCCGCGTAATAGTCGAGCGCGTTCTGGATGGTGAGGTCCTGTATATAGAGACCTTTTGATGTGTTCAGAAGGGTTGCGGTAGTGCCTATTCCCTCTGTCGATTTGTCTGGAGCGTTGCGGATGATTGTGCCGTCCATAGACTCACCGATGAGCGAGAGGTTGTTGGCAGAGATAGAGGTGAGGGCAACCTCGCCGAAGTCGTATGTCCCGTTCGGGAGGAATATCTTGTCGCCTTCCTTAGCGGATTTCAGCACGAGCATGAGGCTCGACGCATCGCCTGAAGAGATGATGTAATAGCCTGTCGCCTCGTCTTTCTGCACGAAGTTATCAACGTTGTAGATTTCCACACCGTGGACATAAGCCGTCGAAGGATATGTCACAGTGAGCTTTGTCGGCTCACCCTCATATTGGAACGAGGCGACAGCGCCATCGCTCTCTGCCTTTCCTTGGAATTCAGCCACCTTGTTTCCGTTGGCGTCTGTTACCGTTGCTGTCTGCTCTGATGAAAAGAAGCAGTTCTTAACGTTGACATAGCAGCGGCCTGTGACATCGACGGTGAAGCTATTGAGCTTCCAGCCGTGGTTGTTGTAGTAGCTGCCGTCGATGGAGATAAGCTCATGGTCCTCAACATACCAGTAGTTCTTAGTGAGGTCGTAGTCGTAATGTGTGCCTACAGCAGCCACCTCTACGGGAGTAGCGTGTGCATAGAGCTTGAGGTCTTCAGTAAGCTCCTTGCCCTCGGCAACCTTCTGCGATGTGTTGCTCTTGCCTGCGAACCAGCCGCGGAATGCCTGTCCCTCTGGTACAGTCACGTCGGCAACTGAATATTTATACTTCAGCTCAGAAGAGCCGTCGACAACCTCCTCGCCAATCTTCTTTCCTGTTGTGTCGAAATATGTCACGGTAACAGAAGGGATAAAGTCGCAAGCTTCTGCAATGAAGAACGGGCAGAAGCTGCCGAGATTGAACGTAAGTGTGGCGGCCTTCTCTGCATTGTATGTATATGTCACACCATGTGCGTATTCACCGAATCTGCTGTCGCAGCCTGCACCGTTGGTAGGAATATCTATTGCCGCTCCACCATCGATTGAGACAGTAGCCTTGTCAGAGTACTGGCAGGCACCGATGTTGAACTTCACCGGACCGTCAACCGGCACTGTCATCGTCACATTGCTGTAGCCATGCTGGGCATCGTGGAACACACCGGAAGTTATGCTCACACCCTCTGGCAGCCCTGTCTCTGGAGCCGTGACGGTGTAAGGGTCTGTACGGAAATCGACGGTGAAGTCTTTGAATGTGCGTGGTGCCACCTCCACGTTCCCGAGAATCTCCAGCTCTGTCATGTATGCGTTTTGAGATGCGTTGAGGTTATAGAACCACAGCTGCACGTTTGTCCTGTTCACGTCAACAGAGACAGGCGTGCCGCTTGCAGGATCTGCAACAGCGTCAGAGACTGTCACCCAGTCGGCATCGCCGTCACCCTTCACCTTCAGTCCCCAGCCACGGCTGCTTCCTGTGGCTGCATGGACGAATTTCACCTTCGTGACGCTCTTCAGCACAGAAGTCTTGATATACGGAGTGGCAGTCTTCGCAGCCATGAGATAGCCCGGAGTGATGCACTCTGCTGTGAACTTTTCATGTGTGCCGTCTGGCTTCACCAGTGTCTCCATGAGCGAGAAGACAAGGTTCTGGCCGTCTGTCGTTGCTTTTGTAACCTGCGCCTCAGTTTCGCTTGACTTCATTGCCTCCCAGTTCTGGAAGTTTGTCTTGAAGATTGATTTCTCTGCAACTGTTGCTGCCTCTACCTTCTCTACAGAAACCATTGCACAGTATGACATTCCTGATATGGTGAGCGTTGTAGCACC
>CALZMB010000280.1 GCA_945788485.1 uncultured bacterium
CTTCTGATATGCGGCGTCAGCCGATTCGTATGTCATGCCGCTCAGCTCGTACGGCACGGATTTCATGATGTATGTCGAGGCATTTGTGCCTGTGAGGTTTATGCCGCGGCTGCTGTTGCCGTCCACAGCACCGTAGAGGTTGTCGTCGTTGACCTTCTGCAGCTCTGCGTTGCTCCATATCGTTGAGCTTGGCGCCCACTTGGATGATGTCTCGAACTTGTTGCCAGAGAGATACCACTGTCCGTAGGGTGATGACGGCGCGCAGAAATATCTGCCGTCGGCGGTGCCGCGCTTGGTTGAAGGACCTGGGCGGTAGTAGTTGTTGAAGAGATAGACACGGTTGTAGCCGGGGGCTGACTTTGTCCATGCCGGTACTTCCACCTTTGTTTTGTCGTATTCTCCGCCGTACTGATTGCCGGAGCCGCTCCAGTTATACACGACATTGTTCGCGAACTCCGAATCCACCTTATAGTCGTGGTCGCCCTTGTTTGTGCTGGCACTGCGCACGCCGTTGAAGCGCGGCGCGCGGCTGTGGGAGTTGGTGATGAGGGAGTGGTGCATGGTTGAATGCTCGCCGCCCCACTGTGTGGCGTAGGAGCGTGCGCCCTTAGAGTTCTTCGAGTTGTAGAGGCCTTCGCCTATGATACACCATTGTATGGTGGTGTAGTCGGTGTCGTAGGCAGTGAGACACTCCTCCATCGACCATGTCATGGAGCAGTGGTCGATGATGACGTTGTCGGCGTTCTCCAAGCCGAGGCCTGTCATCGACTTGTTGGGGATGTCTCCCGCACGGAAGCGGATATAGCGTATGATGACATTGTTCTTGCAGATATACATGTTATATCCCGCGAGACAGATGCCGCCGCCGGGCGCGGACTGTCCGAGGATGGAGACGTCGGGATACTGGAATTTCAGCTTCGAGGTGAGATAGATGGTGCCGGAGACGTTGAAGAGGATGGTGCGTGGCTTGCCGCCGTTGTCATGGCGGAGAGCCCAGCGCAGCGTTCCGGGCACGAGGTCTGTGTCGGAGCAGTCGTCGAGGCGTGTGACATAGCACACCTCACCGAAGCGTCCGCCAGTGACATATTTGCCGTAGCCGTCAGCCCCGGGGAATGCGAGCTGCTGTTGCGCTCTGGCATTGTCAATCCCGCATAGGCACGATGCCATGGCGAGAAAGAAGAGTGTAAGGAATTTCTTCATAATAGAGGTGGTTTAATATAGTTGTTGTTTTTTTTTCAGTTAAAGGCGAAAGCGATGTTCGTGTGTGAGAGAGGGACTATACATTATATATATATGCGCGATTGGAACCCTTCTATGAGAAGGAGGCTTTCGCAGGATGACAGCCGATGTCACAGCGAAAGCCCCTCTCATCTCACATTAATGACGAATAAGTTAGTTAGTTGATTATTTCTTTAAGGTAAATTATGTGGTGTCTGTTTGTGTTCTCATATTGTTTCAAACAGCCTGCGTGCGACAGGGTGTTGTTTGAAATCGTTTGCAAAATTAGTGATTTTTTTGCTTTATATCAAGCGACTTGGTTAAAATATTGGGCAAAAATTAGATTTTCACCATAAAAAAGTATATTTGTCCACCTCGTTCGGCTTGTTTTGAACGATTTTCTCCATGTTTTGTGGTGGCTGTTGAAAGGGCAAGCAGCGGGCGAATGCCCGCGGAACGGGGGCGGGAGGGGAGGAAGAGAGAGGCAAGAGGAGAAAGGCTATTCTGCCGTGTGCTCTTTCAGGAAGGTGTAGATCTGGGTGATGTGGGCGGGCGATGTGGGCACGGAGTGGCCCGTGGCGTAGTCGCGGAGCACGCGGTGCGGGGTGTCGGTATTCCTCAGCAGGTTGACGAGATGCTCTGCCTGCGTGCTGTATTCCGGGTCGTCGTCGGTGTTGCAGAAGAGGAGTGTGGGTGCCGCGCTGTCTTTTATGGCGCATGCCCCACCCTGCCGGCTCCATGCCTTCTGAGGGTCGGGTGTCGTGTTGCAATAGATGTCGATGTGGCGGTATTCGTTTCTTGTCTTCGACATGAGGGCATAGTCGAAGATACCGGGGCCGAGCACAGCCGCCTGAATGCCTGTCTCCCCCTCAGCGAAACGGCTGCGGTCTGTCGCCATTCACTCTTCGAAGGGCTTGTCGCCTATAGCGAGCGACGCCGCTGTCGAGCCTCGCGAGAATCCGTAGAGCGCAACCTTGCCGTTCAGGCACATTGCTGGCGCGAGGTTGCGCACGGTGCGTATGGCAGCCCGAACCTTGCGTGCCGCATCGTCTGCCGCTTCTATCGCTCCGTAGTCTTTCTGCCTGCCGCCTTGGGGATTGCCCCGCCCCCAGTCGCAATATTTCGGGTGGTCGGCTATTGCCCATGCCATTCCGACGGCGGGCGAGCCTTCAAGGATGCTGTCGTCGAACATAGAGAAGGTGTAGCCGAGAAACATTCGGCGGTGCTTATAGCGTGCGGTGCAGCCCTCGTTGGCTGTCCCGGCGTAGCTGTTGCTGTATGAGAAAGAGAGCAGGACGGGCACGTCGCGCGCTGCGTTGGCAGGATAGACGATGTCCATATAGAGCGAATCGCCATGCTGGGTGGCGTAGCAGTCGGGGTAGTTATATACAGTTGGGTCGTCGAGATAGTAGCTCACGTCGCGCGCGATGCGGTAGCCTTCAAACAGTATGTAGCATCTTGAATCAGAGATGTCTGTCTCGCTGCCGAAGCAGCCTTTCGCCAAGGTGTCGTTCAATGCCATGATGTCGGCATTTAGATGCGGGGCGAGGGCTCGCGGATGGTGGCGGTAGTCAATCTCTATCACTTTATATCCGTTGTCGAGCAGCCATCGCACGTCTTTCTTGTTCGAGTTCCTGCCGATTTTCTCGCAAGCGAGATTTTCGAGATACACCACCGTCATGCACTTCCCGTTTGTGTCGGTTGCGGGTTTGTCTGGACGAGACACGGTGCAGCCCAGCACTGTCTGCAGTGCCGGGCTGTGCCAAGTCGTTTTCGCTTTCGCCTTCTTTGCCATCGCCATGCATGGCATCAGCATGGCGAGGATAACGGCAGCGATGATGTGAGTGTATGTCCTGTACATTGTTTTTTTAGTTGACGAGTTGATTCTTCTTAGTT
>CALZMB010000281.1 GCA_945788485.1 uncultured bacterium
TGGCTAAAGCCACATGAACGGCAGGATTGGCGGGATTGCCGTTGACAAAGACTGCGGAGATGTGGCTGAGGAAGAACATGTGCATCAGATACATGCCGAACGAGAGGCGAGAGCACAGAGCGACAAACTTTGGCGCCTGTTTCTGTCTGACACATGTAAACAAGAGGAATGCGCCGAATGTGGCGCAAAGCACGTTGGGCGTGCAGAACTCCCACGACCATTCTATCATCGGTGTCTCTATCGCCTTGCCAGGAACGCCCATGAACCAGAATGACCATGCCGTAAAAACAGAACCGACGATGAGGCATGGAAGCCCTATCCTGATGCGCTTGCTGACGCTCCATGTGATGTGATAGCGTATGTAGTGGGCAAGGACGAGGTATCCGAGATAGCCAGAGCAATAGTAGAGCATTCCGAAATAGGGATTCCAGAAGCATGTGCCCCATACATCTTCGCTGACAAAGCGCGAAATCCATGGAATGAAAGTGGATGCCGCGAACAGCGTGAGGAAGATGCGTTCGTCGCGTGCCGCACTTTTCTCTAACCATGGCGATACAACGGGGATGATGATATAGAGCGAGATGAGCGGATACATGAACCACAGATGTCCGCCGTTGGCGGGGAAAGTGAAAGGCAGGTGTGTAAAGACATGCTGCGCGTCTGCCCATGTGAACTGCCCCCACAGCAGGGGCAGGAAGGTGTAAAGGAGCATGAAGACTATCATCGGAGGCAGTATGCGCAGCATACGCCGGCGATAGAACTGGGTCATCGTCATGCCCGACTTCATCGGCACGAGAAGGAAAGCACTCACTATCATGAAAAGCGGTACGCAGGTGCGTGCTATGCCGCCGTCGTAGAATGCCACCCAGAAACGGTTATCTTCGTTGACAACCATAGACATGTTGCCGGCGAGGCCGGTGGAGTCTGCACCGTAGAAATTCTCACTTGCGTGAACGAGCATGACCAAGAGACAGGCTGTCATCCTGATATAGTCGATGAAGACTATCCGCGGGGGCGTGGCGTCATTGCTTTCTTTGCTTGTCATAGATGCTGTGTAGATTTGTCGTTTTTGTCTATAGAATTTTGCTGAGGGGGCAGGGATGCCTATCGCCTGAAGAGAGACTTTGTCTTGCCGCTGAGGATGCGGTTGCGCACACTCTTGACAGCCGGGCTGTAGTAGTCTGGCTCCATGCCCTTGATGATGCGGATGAGTTCGTCTCTCAGCTCCGGATAGAATGCCGACATGCGGAACGCCAGTTTCATGCATAGCGATTGTATGCCCGGATATTCGTTCACGTCAACAGAATGCGCGATGCAGAAATCGTAGAAATCTGTGCGCAGGTCGTCTTCGTGCATTTCCAGCCGCTCTATGACATTCAGCGAGAGGCGTCTGACGGAGGAATTGCCGGTGGAGATGGCAAGCTGCATGAGGGTGTCGAGCATAGGCTGCAGCTGTGCCAGCTCTCGGCTTTCGGCTTTCGTGAGCACCCACAGCGCGTTGCGAGCCACCTGATAATCCTCATCGTGCATGAAGCATCGGCAGAACGCGGCGAAATCGCCTGTCTGCCTTACCTTATTATATATGTCCAGTGCCTCGCCTTCGCTGTACGAGCCTTTCAGCATTTCGCGTGTAATCATTCTGTACCTTTGTTATTTTTCAAAGTGCTGATAGTCTTTCAGCGACTTCCATGTGCCTCCCCATCTGAATCCATGCCTGCTGAACAGGCGATGGCACAGGCTGCCGGGCGTGACGGGGGCGGGATTTTGCTTGAGCGACACCTTGTCCCGCTTTGCGTATTGACGTGCGTTGGCAGGCTCGATGCGTCCCGCCAAGCGTCCTGTGATGTGCACGCAGGGATTCCACAGCGGGTTGATGTCGATTGCCATGCCCCGTGCATGTTTCGACAACGCGCCGTTTGATGTGGGGCGATGGTTGAAGCATGAAGTGTTGTTTGCCTGCATGGATTTCTCGTCCTCGCCGTCGAAATCGTCTGCTAAACGTATCGAATGAATCGGATAGCGTGCAGCGTGCAATGCCCTGAATATTTCAACCACATCGGCTGCGATGCTTTTGTGGCATATCATCTCGCCTTGCCGCTCAGTCCCGTTCTCGTCAACATGAAGAAGCTTGAGATACCTGAGGTCAGACCGTGAGACGGGACAGCCTTTGTGCCATGACTTGCCCTGCATCTTCAGGAAGATGCTGTCAGGAATCTCAGATATTGAGAAACCCTCATTGCGTGCCGTCGATGAAAGGCTGTCTTCTGCTGCGCGGCAGAAGGGCTGCGCAGAAAAGAGCAGCAGGCAGAGCAGGGCGGCGTGGAGTGTTTTCTGAATCATTTATGCAGCAGGTAGTTGAAGACGCTGATGATGTCGTCGTCGCCCGTCACTTTGCCGTGGTCTTCAGACATCTTGCACGTCTTGTTCCACTTGCGCTTCTCTGTCATCTTCACTCCGAGAAGCTTTATGACGATGTTGCTCGGGGCTATTCCCCATGCCTCGCCGTCAGCCGAGATTGACGTGCCGATGCCATAGCTGTCGTGTACGCGCCCTGCCACGGCGCGGTGCAGCGCGATGGCGCTCTCCTCAGAAAGGGCGTTGGAGAATACAACCTGTTTTGTTGACGGGTCGAGACCGAGTTCCCTGTATTTCTTGCAGATCTTTTCGAGTTGTTCAAGGTTGTCGCCGCTATCTACCCTGAGGCCGGCGAAGACACGCGCGAAATGCTCAGAGAAATTGTCAGAGAAGGCATTGAAGCCGTATGTGTCGTAGAGGAAGATGCCGAGCGAGCCGATGAATGTCTTCTGCCACATGTCCAAGGCGATATGGTTTGCCTCTTGCGGGCCGTACATGCCGGCGATGGCAGAGATGAACTCATGTGCCATTGTGCCTATCGGCACCACATTATGTTTCAATGCGAGCCATACGTTTGATGTGCCGGGGAAGGCGCCCTTGTAGTCTGGACCAAGTTCATTGCGCAAATCACGGTCGGCATCGATGAATGCCTTCACTGCCTCGTCTTCAACAGCGAGAGAGAAACGGCGGCGTGTACCGAACTCCGATATGGTGAG
>CALZMB010000282.1 GCA_945788485.1 uncultured bacterium
AGCCTTCGAGAGTGTAGATGAGTATGGGTTTGTCGTTGACGTTGATAAACTGTTTTGGTATGTCCTGCCCCATTCTGTTGCCGGTGCCGCCGGCAAGTATGATTGCTATATTCATTTCAGTCGTTGTTTGGTTCCCTGTGCAATGTCTTTTCCTGTCGTCGCGTCAGCCTCCGTTGTATGCCGCAACGCGGCTTCCACCTTCTCCAGGTCTTCTTTGTACGTTATCTTTATGTTCGCCGTGTCGCCCTCCACAACCTTTATCGGGCACTGCGGCAGATAGCGGAACACCACTGAGCAGTCGTCTGTCGGCACGAAGCGGCTGTCGGCGAGTGCCAGACGGAACGCCTCTCTCAACGTGGCGGCGCGGAACGCCTGCGGCGTCTGCACGTTGCGCAGCGTCTTGCGCGGCGGAATATCTGTGATGCGTCCCTCGTCATCGACGGCGATGATGGTGTCTGTCGCAGCCACCGCCACATCCACTGCGTCAGCCGTGTCGAGCGCGTCGATGCAGTCGTTGATGATACGTTGCGACACCAACGGACGCACCGCGTCGTGTATGAGGAGGCAGTCCTCTGCGCCGCCGTACAGCTCAAGCGCGGCGAGTGTTGAGAAATGGCGTTCGCTGCCTCCCGCCACCACATGCCTCACCTTCTCATAGCCCTGCCGGCGCACGATGTCGCTCACATGGCCGATGAAGTCAGCGCGTGTGACGATGGCAATCTCGTCGATGCGGCTGTTGCGGTGGAACGCCTCGATGCTCAGCTCCAGCACCGTCTTGCCCCCCACTTGCAGGAATTGCTTAGGGCAGTCGCCGCCCACACGCCGCCCAGAGCCTCCAGCAAGGATGACAGCGATGTGGCGGCGGCAGACGCCATTGACTTTGTCGAAGGCAGGCGGCACTTTGACTTTTGTCTTCCTCTGTCGCGACTCGGGATAGCCCAAGCGAGCTTGGCTCTCCACTCGCTGCTCCATCGGTTCAGCATAGCTCAAGCAAGCTTGGCTCTGCATTCGGTTTGCACTGCCATTGACTTTGTCGAAGGCAGGCGGCACCTCAGCATAGCTCAAGCAAGCTTGGCTCTGCATTCGGTTTGCACTGCCATTGCCGCTGCTCTCCGGCCGACTGACTGTCATGTCCCTTTTCTCGCCTATAATATGCTCATTCATGTTGTTTTATGTCTATTTTTCCGCAAAATTATCACATTTATTCCAATTCACAAACATTTTCTGAAATATATTTATTAAATTTGCAGAGTTTTCACACATTAGGCTTTATATTCATATTTATACAACCATCATGTCACTCCTAAATAAAGACAGCAAGATTTATGTCGCCGGGCATCGCGGGCTTGTCGGTTCCGCCATCTGGAACAACCTGAAGTCTCGCGGCTACGAGAATCTCGTAGGCCGCACACATTCTGAGCTCGACCTCACCGACCAGCTCGCCGTGCGCCGATTCTTTGACGCCGAACGTCCCGACGCTGTCATCCTCGCCGCCGCGTTCGTCGGCGGCATCATGGCAAACTCCCTCTACCGCGCCGATTTCATCATGCAGAACATGCAGATGCAATGCAATGTCATCTCTGAGGCCTACCGCCACGGCGTGCGCCGCCTCCTCTTCCTCGGCAGCACCTGCATCTACCCGAAGAACGCGCCGCAGCCGATGACCGAAGACTGCCTGCTCACCTCGCCTCTCGAATACACCAACGAAGAGTATGCCATCGCCAAGATTGCCGGGCTGAAGATGTGCGAATCCTACAACCTGCAGTACGGCACCGACTACATCGCCGTCATGCCAACCAACCTCTACGGCCCCAACGACAACTTCCATCTTGAGAACTCGCACGTCATGCCCGCCATGATACGCAAGGTCTTCCTCGCCAAGCTCATCCACGACAACGACTGGCAGGCGATACGCCGCGACATGGACCGCCGTCCCGTCGAGGGCATCACAGGCAGCGACAGCAACGAGAAGATACTCTCAGTGCTCAGCAAATACGGCATCGCCGACAACCGTGTCACGCTCTGGGGCACCGGCACTCCGCTGCGCGAGTTCCTCTGGAGCGAGGACATGGCAGACGCGTCAGTCCACGTCCTGCTCAACGTGCGCTTCGCCGACATCATCGGCATCGAGAAATATTCCAGCGTCCACCACGGCGCGGCAGCCGACGGCATCGTTGACCGCAACCACTCCGCCGGCCGCGGAGGCGCCATCCCCGCCCTCGGCGAGATACGCAACTGCCACATCAATGTCGGCACAGGCAAAGAGCTCACCATCCGCCAGCTCGCCTGTCTCGTCAAAGACGCCGTAGGCTTCGAAGGCGAAATCCTGTTCGACAGCACGAAACCCGACGGCACCATGCGCAAGCTCATCGACGTCTCAAAGCTCCACTCACTCGGGTGGACACACAAAGTAGAGATAGAACAAGGCGTGCAGAAACTCTTCAAGTGGTATGCAGAATCATTGAATTTAGTGAAAAATTGAAATAATATGGAAACAAGAAAAAAAGCACTCATCACCGGCGTCACAGGACAGGACGGCTCCTACCTCAGCGAGTTCCTCCTCTCCAAAGGCTATGATGTCCACGGCATCATACGCCGCAGCTCCGTCGATTACCGCGAACGCATCGCGCATCTCGAAGGCACACCCAACTTCCACCTCCACTACGCCGACATGACCGACTCCATGTCGCTCGTCAAACTCGTCGGCCTCGTCCAGCCCGACGAGATCTACAACCTCGCCGCACAGTCGCACGTGCAAGTCAGCTTCGACGCGCCAGAGTTCACCGCCGATGTCGATGCCACCGGCGTGCTCCGCATCCTCGAAGCCGTGCGCACCAACCATCTCGAAAAGACCTGCCGCATCTACCAGGCATCCACATCCGAGCTCTACGGAAAAGTGGAAGAGGTGCCGCAGAACGAGAACACGCCATTCCACCCCTACTCCCCCTACGCCGTGGCGAAGCTCTACGGCTTCTGGATAATAAAAGAATACCGCGAGGCGTACAATATGTTCTGCTGCTCGGGCATACTCTTCAACCACGAGTCAGAACGCCGC
>CALZMB010000283.1 GCA_945788485.1 uncultured bacterium
TGGGGCGAACAACTCTCTGGTGAGTTTGACAAGGACTACTTTGTCAGACTCACCGGTTTTGTTAGGGAAGAATACGCCCGCCACACCTGCTATCCTCCGGGACACGAGATATTCAACGCCTTCAGCCTGTGTCCCTTCCACCGCGTGAAGGTGGTGATCATAGGGCAGGACCCGTACCACGGAGCAGGGCAGGCAGAAGGTCTGTGCTTCTCCGTGAAGACGGGTATGCCGCTGCCGCCGTCATTGGTGAACATCTTCAAGGAGATAAAGCAGGACACGGGCAACGTCCCCGCCGTCATCCACGACGCCTACGGCAAGGCCCTCTACGACGGTTCGCTGCGCCGCTGGGCATCACAGGGCGTGCTGCTGCTCAACGCCACGCTGACCGTGCGCGAGCATGAGCCGGGCTCACACCAGCGGAAAGGCTGGGAGGAGTTCACCGACGCTGTCATCCGCAAGGTGTCCGAGGGCTGCCCGCATGTCGCCTTCATGCTGTGGGGCGGATATGCGAGAGGCAAGCGGCCGCTCATCGACACCGCAAGGCATCTCGTGCTTGAGAGCGTACATCCGTCGCCCCTCTCCGCCAACCGCGGAGGATGGTTCGGCAACAGGCACTTCTCCACCTGCAATATATGGCTGAAGGAGAACGGCATGGAGCCGATAATGGTAGCGGCACACGTTCTTCAGGCAACGCCCGTCACTGTGACGGCATCCAATAAACGCCGGAAGCCCGGCATAGAGCATCGTTCTTCTGCTCTATGCCGGGCTTTCTGTGTTTCGCAACAGACACCGGTGTCTGCCTGTGACGCGCACCCTGCTTTCGCGGGCAGCGTCATTTCACGTCGGCGAATCCGTTGTCTGACTTGTATATGATGTTGTTCGCACCCGATGTTATGGTCATACATTCGGGATGTTCCTTGATGAACGAATCGATGTGGCGGATGCGCTTCTGCTCGAAAATCTCATCCACGGCGATGAGGATGCCCGTCTCCTCGACGTCTCCGAAGCCGTAGTTGATGGCGGTGCCGAAGAGTTTCATCGTCGGCGAGAGGTTCATGTACGCGTTGATGAGAGGCGGGATGTTGTAGCCCCACGAACGTATGGCATGGTTCAGAACCTTATAGTTCTCGCGGAATGTCGGCTTGTCAAACAGATGCTCGAACTCAGAATCGGGCGTATCTATTTTCAGCGGCTTGATAGGAATGATGAGCCTGTCCTTGTCGTCGAAATATTTCTTCAGGAAATAGAGAATCATATCCCTTCCGCGGCGTATGTACGAGGGATACATCGTCATCTTGCCGAAAAAGTATTTCAGTTTCGGATTGACGACGGTGATGGCTCCGAGGCCGTCCCAGAGGTTGTCGAGCGCGAAGATGCTCTTTGCGCCTTTCTCCGAGCTCTGGTATCCGAGAGTGACGAACGAGCGTCCGAGTTCCACCGTCTTGTCCTTGTATTCCTTCAGGAATTTCTCCGAGAAGTGGAACATGTGGCTTGTAGCGAGAACAGGCTGTCCGTTGTCGTCCATCTCCCAGTCCTCTCCTTCGAGATACCTGTATCCGCCGATGATTTCCTCCGCCTCGGGATTCCATACGATGAGTTGCTTGTAGCAGTTGTCGCACGTGTCAAACTCGTCGATGTCACATTCTTTTCCCGTGCCGCCGCCGGCAGCCCTGAACGCCTCTTCTCGCAGGCGGCCTATCTCGCGCATGGTGTTCGGTGCGTTGTGCGCCGTGATGATATATATGCAGTTGTGGCTTTTGTTTGTCAGACGCAGCTGGCGCTCGGGTGTCAGTTCAGCCTTGATGAGTTCCTTATCTACTGGAGGTATGATAGGCTTTTCCATATTCGCAATGAATGATAATCTTTCGGTTGTCGCGTTTGCCGGGCGGCGTTGTCATGCCGGATGCCGCTGACGACGTGTGAATTAGGTTTATTGTTTGTATGATACTATGTTTTTCTAAAGAGCGTCACAGTGTCAGTCTCTCGTGTCGAGGCCATACACGATGTCCTTCACATATTGCGCCCACTCTTTTGCGTTGCGGCTTTTGTCGAATGTCTGCCAGGGTATGGGCTTGCCGATGGTGACGCGGAAGGACTTGCCGCTGTTCTTGTACATCTCATCGACGAGGAAGAGCATGGCGACGTTGAACTTCAGGTTCAGCGCCTTGCAGATGTTCGCGATGCGGTAGAACTTGTCCGAGTTCTGTCCGCTGAAGTGTATAGGCACCACGTCGCGGTGTGTCTGGACAGATTTCTTCACGAAGGTCTTCGTCCATTCCAGGTCGCGTATCACACCGTTCTGCTTTCTCGAGCACAGCCCGGCGGGGAACATGAGGATATGGTTGTCCGACGCAAAACCCGCCTCCACCATCTGCGGGAACGATCGTCCCTGCTTCCCCGTCTTGTTGATGGGAATGCAGACAGGGGCAAGTCCGGGCAGGAACATGAGCAGGTCGTTGACAAGATACTTGAACCTGCCGTCGTAGTGCCTGCCGATGATGGCTCCGAGGGCCACGCCGTCGGCTCCTCCCAGCGGATGGTTCGACACGAAGGTGTATTGCCGGCCGTCGTCGGGCGACGGGAGGTTCTCCCTGCCTACAACCTCGAGGTTCATCTCGAGATATTCCACACACCGCTCCAACCAGGGCACACCCTTCTCGTTGCGCGATTCCCAGAGATAGCGGTTCACCTCATCCTCATGGATTGTCTTTTTCAGCCATTTCACAAGCAACGACGGAACATACCTCGCCTTGCTGCCCAGCTTTGAGCGGAGAATGTTGTCGATATCTATTGTCTTTTCCATCTTTTGTTTTCCTATTGAAACGTAATATTTTGCAAATTTAACTAAATTATTCCATATACTTGCAACAACGGCAAAAAAATATACATTATTTAATATTAATGACACAACTTGCGAAGTAATATGTTATGATGACCAGCCTGGACTATGAAATTGATGAGCACCGCTGATTATAGACAATGCGAATAGTGGCTGCACTAAGCGAGATTTGTCCTTGGACCCACTGACCGAAGGGAGGTAATGCGGTCGTA
>CALZMB010000284.1 GCA_945788485.1 uncultured bacterium
CACCATCACCACATTCGTCCGGGGCGGCAGGCTGAGGGCTGCGCTGTCGGCGCGCAGCGAGGTGCAGGTGAGTGGCGCGAAGAGGCGCGCGGCTTCGTCGGAGGGCATGAAACGGTAGCGCGAGGCGATGTCCTGCTGGTGCGTCACCGATTCGATGAAGCAGAACAGCGGATTGACGGCGGCGTGGTTCAGGCGGATGTTTGTCGAGTAATAAACGCTGCCCGTGTGGTTGGTGCCCGTGCTGACGCCGCCGCGGATAGGGAGGATGAGTGCGGCGGAGAGCAGGAGCAGCGCAAGGGAGAGCAGCGCGCGCGACGCGATGTTGCGGCGGACGTTGTATGCCGCGGCGGCGCAGCGGCGTGTGACGGCGATGTAGAGCAGCGCGAGGAGTGCCGCCGACACGATGATGGCGGCAGACCAGCCCGCTAACTGCCACAGCGTGAGCGATGCCATGGCGTCGGAGGGCGACGTGCGCAGGTAGAGCAGGGGAGTGGCGTCGAGAGGGAAGCCCCAATAGCCGTACAGCCCGATGTTGACGCATGTGGCGACGGAGACGACGGCGGCGACCACGATGCCGTAGGCGTTCCACACCCAGCCGAGCGCGCGATGGCGCGTCCAGCAGCTCACGATGAGCATCACCGCCGGCAGGAGCGTGATGTAGCCCGCGATGGCGATGTCGAGACGCAGGCCGTGCCACACGGCAGACAGCCAGTCTGGCAACGACGTGCCGGCATACAGCGCAGAGTGGAACAGCATGAACCCGACTTTCCCCGCCACGCCGGCGAGGGTCCAGAACACGAATACGGTAAAGAATATGATGATGCGTCTCATTGTCTCCTGATATAAAAAAAATATGCTGAAACCGCCCGGAAAACATCTCGTTTTCCGGCTTTTTTTTATCTTGTTTTCCAACATTGACTATTTAGCCTCGTCACCTTGACTATCTTGGCGCGTCATTTTGACTATTTTGGCGCGTCATTTTGACTATCTTGCAACAGCCTGATTGTCAGGCTTCTTTTCGCATCATGCGGCGTTCTTCGTTTTTGAAGTCGGCATGAGTGCGCTTCCATCTGTTGTGCGACCAGAGCCAGTAGGCGGGCTGCCGGCGTATGTTGGCTTCGAGCAGCTCGGCGTAGCGTTGCGTGACGGCGTTCTCCGGCTCCTGGGCGCAGTGGTCGGCGATGGGTAGCAGGGTGGCTTCGTAGAAGCCGCGCTTCACCACCCTCACGTCGAGATAGAGGGCGAGGAAGTCGAGCTTGCGCGCGATGCGTTCAGAGCCGTTGATGAAAGGCGTCTCCTGGTTGAGGAACGTCGTCCAGTAGGGCACGTTATAGATGATTGGCGACTGGTCGCTGATGAATCCGACGACGGGGCAGACCCCCGCCTGCTTCATCTTCAGCAGCCGCCTGAGCGTCTCTGCCATCGGCACGCTGTCGGTGTCCATCTTCGAGCGCAGGCGCAGCATGAGGCGGTCCATGACGCGCGATTCGAGCACATGATACACCTGGCATCCCCTGCTGCCTTCGGGCAGGTGCAGTCCTATGCTGGTGATCCACTCCCAGTTGCCGTAGTGTCCGATGTATAGTGCAACGCCGCGCCCTTCAGCCACGGCGCGGCTGATATGTTCCATGCCTCTGAACACCATGCGGCGGCGCATCTCGCGTCGGGAGATGGAGGCGAGTTTCACCGTCTCTACGATGTAGTCGCAGAAATAGTGGTAGAAGGCGTGCTCTATGCAGCGCAGCTCAGCCTCGCTCTTCTCCGGGAAGGAGCGGCGCAGGTTTTTGCGGATGACTTTACGGCGGTAGCCCACGGCGTGGCAGACGATGAGATAGAGCAGGTCTGAGATGATGTAAAGCACGCGGAAAGGCAGCAGCGACACTGCAACGACGACAGCGTAGAGCGCGGCGAGGAGGATGCGCTCGTGGAGTTTCAGGTCTTTCGTGACGGAGGAGGTGGATGTCATGAGAGGGAATGTTTCGTTTTCGAGGTTTGGCCGGAAGGGCGTGGGAGAGAGGCGGCGGGAGGGAGGGGCTGTGCGAGCCCGCCGCGCGAAAAACACGACAAATTTACACAAATATTCTGACACAATGAAATTTCGCGTGCGGAAAACGGCGATAAAGACAAGTTTTTATGAAAAAAATGTGGTTTTATTTTCCTATAAGAGTAATATTTTGTAATTTTGCACACATGAACAATAACAGGGAAAAGTATGAGATAATGGCTCCCGTGGGCTCCCGCGAGTCGCTTGCCGCCGCCATCCATGCCGGAGCGCAGTCGGTGTATTTCGGCATAGGCCAGCTGAACATGCGCGCACACTCCGCCAGCACGTTCGGCATCGACGACCTCAAGGACATCGCCGCCCAGTGTCACGCCCACGGCCTGAACTCGTATCTCACGGTGAACACCGTCATCTACGACGACGACCTCGCCGCCATGCGCCGCATCATAGACGCCGCTAAGGCGGCAGGCATCACCGCCGTCATCGCGAGCGACGTCGCCGTGATGGCGTACGCCCGTTCGATAGGGCAGGAGATACACCTCTCCACACAGCTGAACATATCAAACATCGAGGCGGTGAGGTTCTACGCCCAGTTTGCCGACGTCGTGGTTCTCGCCCGCGAGCTGAACATCGGGCAGGTGGCTGAGATACACCGCCGCATCGTGGAGGAGAACATCTGCGGTCCGTCGGGCCGCCTGCTGCGCATCGAGATGTTCTGTCACGGCGCGCTGTGCATGGCAATCTCCGGCAAGTGCTACCTCTCGCTCAACAACGCCGGCCGCTCAGCCAACCGCGGCGAGTGTGTGCAGATATGCCGCCGCGCCTACCGCGTCACCGACCTCGAGACGGGCACCGAGCTTGAGGTGGACAACAAATACATCATGTCGCCGAAAGACCTGAAGACCATACGCTTCATCGACCGCATGATGGAGGCCGGCGTCAGCGTCTTCAAGATAGAAGGCAGGGCTCGCGGGCCGGAGTATGTCGATGCCGTAGTCAGATGCTATGACGAAGCCATCAACGCCGT
>CALZMB010000285.1 GCA_945788485.1 uncultured bacterium
TCCGCCACACATGTCGGGGCAGAGTTGTCGTGGTTTCCCTTCCGCTCGTTCCCTTATGCCGGTATAGGCAGCCGCATCAGACTTGACACCGCTCCCGTCCGTGCCGACGGTATGCGTCTCTACACCGGCTGCGCCGACCCTGCCACACCTCACGCCACCGCCGTCTCCTCCACCGACCGCCTCACGCTCTTCTCTCACGATGCGGGGCTCTGTCTGCGACTTCCGCTCGGCTCACGCGCCGCCCTCGGCGCAAAGGCACTGGCAGGCTTTCAGCCCCGCGCCGCCATCCGTCTCTCCGCACAACAGCCGGCCGGCTCCGCATCGGCAGCCTCTGCCACAACCGCCTCTGCCCCCGCTGACGGCGACCGCATGGACATCAGTTCATCCACCGACTTCAGCCACGGCTTCGGCATCAGCCTCACATACAGTGTCCGCGGAGGCACGGCATGCACAGTCTATTGCGACTACGACAGCACGGACACTGCCTTCGACGGCACATTCTACACCTGCCCCGCCATACGCTCTGCCTCCGACACAGTCAGCGACACCGAACGCCGGCTCCTGATCCAGACCTTCAGCCTGCCCGCCACGCTGCGCCAGTTTTCCGTCGGCGTGTCGATGGGCATCACGTTCTGACCCCGCCGCGGGCATATTCTTCGCCCCGCCGAAGAAACACCTGACCACCAACAACAAACCATACACACGATGACAAGACACATCACATCCCTCATCCTCCTCGCCGCCACCCTCCTGCCAGCCAAGGCACAGACCACAACGGCGCACAACCTCGACGTGGCCAAGCAGCTCGAGATTTTCTGCTCGCTCTACCGCAACCTCGACATGATGTATGTCGATACGCTCGACGCCGCTGAAGTCATAGGCTCGGGCATCAAGGCGATGCTCGCCACCCTCGACCCCTACACCGAGTATTATCCCAACGAAGACGTCAAAGACCTGAAGACCATGCTCACGGGAAAATACGGCGGCATAGGCTCTGTCATCAGCTACGACCTCACATCGGGCTACACCCTCATCAACCAGCCCTACGAGGGTATGCCGGCACATGAGGCAGGACTGAAGAAAGGCGACATCATCGTCGCCATCGACGGCGAGGAGATGAAAGACAAAGGCACGTCATACGTTTCTGAACACCTTCGCGGCAACCCCGGCACGTCGTTTATGCTCACCTACCGCCGTCCCGGCACAGAGAAGGCGAAGAGCGTCCGTATCACCCGGCGCGCCATACAGACACCCCCTATTCCCTACTACGGTATGCTGAACGACAGCGTGGGCTTCATCGCCCTCGAACAGTTCACCGACGACTGCTCTAAAGATATGCGCCATGCCGTCATCAGCCTGAAGCAGCAAGGCATGCGCAGCCTCGTGCTCGACCTTCGCGGCAACACCGGCGGCTCGCTCTCTGAGGCGGTGAAGATACTCAACCTCTTCCTGCCGAAAGACCTCGACATCGTAAAGACGAAAGGCAAGATGGCGCGCACCAATGTCAGATACAAGACATCCGCGATGCCCATCGACACCATCATGCCCATCGCTGTCCTCGTGAACGGCAACACCGCCTCAGCCTCAGAAATCACCTGCGGCACGATACAGGATTTCGACCGTGGCGTAGTCATTGGCAACAAGACGTTCGGCAAAGGTCTCGTCCAGATGCCTATGTCTCTGCCCTACAACACAAAGATGAAGCTCACCACCTCTCACTATTATATCCCCTCCGGGCGCTGCATACAAGCCATCAACTACCGCCGCGGCTCAAAAGAGGCAGTCGCCGATTCTCTACGCCAGGAGTTCAAGACACGCAACGGCAGGACAGTGCGCGACGGCGGCGGCATAATGCCCGATGTGGAGGTGCGCCCCGATTCGCTTCCCAACATCGCCTACTATCTCACAAACGCCGGCTTGGACTCGACCAATGTCATGATGCGCTACGTCGTCGATTACGTCAGCCGCCATCCCTCCATCGCCCCAGCACGCACATTCACCCTCTCCGACAGCGACTACGACGATTTCAAACGCTATGTCATCGATGCCGGGTTCAAATACGACCGCGAGAGCGAGCGATACCTCGAAAACCTCGTGAAGGTAGCGAAGTTCGAAGGCTACTATGACAAGGCACGCAAAGAGTTCGACGCGCTTCAAGCGAAGTTCCGCCACGACCTCAACGACGAGCTTGATTTCCACAAACACGTCATCATGCAGGCTCTCAATGCCGACATCGTCGCTTGCTACTATTTCGAGCGCGGTGTGGTGGAAAACTCCCTGCAGTTTGACAAACAAGTGAAAGAGGCCCTCAGCATCCTCAACGACAAGAAGAGATACGACACCATACTCGGGAAAAGACAGGACGTGACGAAGGAATAAAGGACGAAAAAGCATACATACTGTCCTGTCAACAGAAACATCCCGTATTATTCTGCACAGCCAAACGCATAATTTGCGTGAGAGAGACATATATCATGACAGGGATGCGCATATATAATAAGGTATAGGGCGGGTTCTGGCAATCATCAAGAAAAAGTCGCGGCAATTGATGCCACACTGTGATGATAGTCAGAACCCGTTTTTTATGTTGCATATTCAACAATGACGAATATAATGAAAATGATTACAGGCTTCAGAAATGTGTATTCATCAAGTAATCGTCATAAAAGATGTTCTGCGCTGGTTCGCTGTTCTAATGGAAATAACGGCTGAATAAGTTACTGCAAAGATATACTTTTTTGCGGAAAAACAAAGCCCGAGCTTGTGAAAGTTTGGGAAAGGGTTCGTCACAGACTTATACACACCCTCCTTTATCTTTATATTTTTCAAAACGAAGAAAAAAGATAAACAATAGATAATCAGTTACTTGTGCTCTTTTTGTTGCTTAGTGAATCTACTTTTTTACCCACAGCCAATAAACGTAATGACAAAAAAGTGTAATTTTGTAGCCCTGTTATATTAGAGTTTTGCTTGTTTTCTTTTCGCAACACTAAGATAAGTGAAAATTCTG
>CALZMB010000286.1 GCA_945788485.1 uncultured bacterium
GCCCCTGCCATAAGAGACGGCATAGCTTGTCAAACTATATTATCAACAAGATGAACAGCTGTCAACATAAATACTTAAACTACATTTTTTTACCTTCAACAGCAAGCAAAACAACTTTTGACTGCTACCCATACGGTCACTACATAGTGCTTCTCGAACCACTACAAAGAGCATCTTGAAGCACTACAAAGAGCATCTTGAAGCACTGACAAGAGCATCTTGCACAAACAGATGCCGCTGATGCGGCTGCAGATATAAGCGTTCGCATTTTCCAATATATGCCACATTGCGCAAAAAGGGGCATGAGCAGCCATGGAACTCATCAACGTCAGCGAAGCAGGACTGAATATCGACTATTATTATACAGACTTCGCCAAACAGATGGTGCTCAATCCATACACATTCAATAACGAGAATAAACACCGCATAGAGAACCTTTCGGGCAAGAGCTACAGCCACACGGTACAGTTTGACGCAACTCAGGTATGGGGACCTACCGAGGGTGCATTGTGCCAACTGTGAGAACAAAATCAAGAAGAACATCCGTTTTGTCAAGGGCGTGAAAGAAATCAAGACTTCCGTGCCAGACCAGAAGGTGACCATCATATATCAGAAAGACAAATCGACATACGAGGATTTCGTCAGGGCATTCAGCAAGATAGGCTACAAAATCGACCGGTATGCATATTAGCGCGTCCCCTGCAAGAAATATTGGCAAGACAAACGACTTAGGGCAGAGCTGTCAGAAATGACGCTCTGCCCTAAGTCTGTTTTTTAGGTTGGTTCTATAAATGCCCACCTTTATAGTCTGTCATGTGTGTTCAGGCTTTCTTCTTCCTGATTCTCTGCACGATAATCAGTGCTATGGCAATCAGGAGGATGACGTACGCGGCGTAGGCTGTCGTCTCTGTCCTCTCGAGCGATGCCGGGTGGAAATCGAGTGCCACAACGTGTTTGCCCGGTTTGATGTTCAATGCGCGGAGCACATAGTTGACACGTCCCAGCTCTGCGGGCTGTCCGTCAACGGTGGCGGTCCATCCGGGATAGTAGATTTCGGAGAAGACGATGACGCCGCCGGTCTGTGAGTATGCCTCGTATTCGAGATGGTTAGGCTTGTATGCCGTCATACGGACAGTGGAGGCGGAATCTTGTTTCGCCGCTTTTCCGAGCACGTCGGCGAACTTTCTGTCTGCCACGGCACAAGTCTTGAGATTTATGTCAGCCATTGTGTCGAGCTCTTCGTTTGCGTTCGCGACATATCTCAGTTCATCGACATACCATGCCACGCCGTTTGCGTTGGGGTTGGCGAGCGGCGCTGTCTGCCCGCCTTCGAGGGGCATGATGAGATATTTCGTGTTGAGCATGTTCAGCACAGGCGAGACAGTGTCCGGGACGAGCGACATATCTCCTGCCGCATCGACGACGGCGCTGAGCGTCTTCTGCATCTCCGGCTGTATGTATCGTTCGATGAGTTCCTGATAGCGTCTGAGCTTTGCGGCGTGATAGCCGCCGATGCTCTTGTGGTAGTAGGATGTCTCGTTCTCGTTGAAAGTGTTCGACGCGAGGTTCAGCACACGATAGCCGAGCGTCTTGTCCTGAAGTATGCGCTGGTCGGTCTGTGTCATCGGCTGCGGCAGGTCGCGAACGTCAGCGTTGACGAACATCGCATCGTTGAGGTAGCGTTTGTCTATCTGCCAGAGGTCGAAGAGGCAGAGGACGGACATCAGCATTGCCATGGTGACGGCAGAGAGTTTCTGCTTCAGGAAGAGGAGAAGCAGCACGGTGCCCGTGACGATGACGGCGCAGCTGCGCCAGCAGTCGGCGGAGAACATCGCCATGCGCATCTGCTGGAGGTTCTGCAACAGTGCTCCGAGATAATCTGGCGGTATGGCAGCTGCAAGCATACGATGCTCGGCGGCGGAGATGAAGCTTGAGAAGAATGCTGACGGCGCCAGTGCGAAGATGGCGCACATGCCGGCTGTGATGAAGAGGCTGATGTAGATATATGTCCTCTTCTTCGTTGCAAGCAGCGCGAGTGGCGAGATGAGGAAACATTTCAGCAGGCGCGACGGCTTTGTCTCCGCTTCGTCAAGCACAGCCGGGTTCTCGATGATTGTCTTCAGCGTCAGCATGGCGAGCAGCGGCATGGTGAACTCAGCCACGACGAGTATGGACGCTACGGTGCGGAACTTGGCATACATCGGCACATAGTCGATGAAGAAATCGGTGAACGGCATGAAGTTCCTGCCCCACGAGAGGAGGATGGAGAGCAGGGTGGCGGCATAGAGCGCCCATTTCATTGGGCCGCGCACGATGAACAGCCCGAGGAAGAAGAGCATGACGACAAACGCTCCGACATAGACCGGACCCGATGTCATGGGCTGCTCGCCCCAATACTGTCCTATCTGCTGATAGACGGTGAGGAAATTGTTGTCGGCACGCGACATGGCTGTCGCGCTCTCTGCCATGGGTGTCATCGACGAGCCGCCCTTAGCGTTGGGTATGAGCAAGGTCAGCGTCTCGTCGATGCCGTAGCTCCACTGCGTGATATAGTCGCGTTCCAGACCCGATGATGTCTGGTTTGCGCTGTCAGCTTTGACAAGCTCGCTTTTGCCTCGCATCGACTCTTTCTGATACTCCCATGTATGATATAGGTTTGAGAGGTTGAGCATGACGGCAACGGCAGCTGCGGCAGCGCATACCGCCGTGGCTTTGAAGAAATGCGGCAGACGCTTCTCGCGTATGCTCTCGACGAGATATGCCGCCACCATGCAGATGATGATGATCATATAATAATATGTCATCTGCACATGGTTGGCAAGAATCTCCATCGCGGCGAAAAGGGCAGTGACGACAAAGCCCGCCGCATATCGCCCGCGATAGGCAAGCACTATGCCGCCTATCATCGGCGGCAGATAGGCAAGAGCCATCACTTTCCACAGATGTCCGGCAGCGATGATGATGAGGAAATAGCTGGAGAATGC
>CALZMB010000287.1 GCA_945788485.1 uncultured bacterium
AGTGCGTGTGACGGTCTCGGTGTTGTTCACTGTGACATTGTCAGTCGCGAGAACTGCCTTTATGCCGTCGGCGAGGGTGAGCTCAGCCTGTTTCTCTATTGCCGGTTTGGTGAGCTGGTTGACGTATGCAAGCAGTCCGCCGCACACCAGTGCTACGCCGACAAGTACGAGCACCATGTTCTGTATGTTTGATTTGAGTTTTTCCATAATTGTGGCTCTCCTTGTTTATGTTATTTCTTTGCCGGCACTTCTCCGAAACGTTTCGGCTTGACGTACATGTTGATGAGCGGAGTGAATGCGTTCATGATAAGAATGGCGAACGACATTCCTTCGGGGTATGCGCCCCAGTTACGAATGATGACCGTGAGAGCTCCGATGCTGATGCCGTAGATTATCTGTCCTTTTGGGCACATCGGTGATGTCACATAGTCTGTCGCCATGAAGATGGCTCCGAGCATCAGTCCGCCTGAGAGTATGACGTGCAGCGGCGATGCGTATGTCTCGCTGTCGCAGAGGTGCAGAGCCCCGGCAATGACGAATACAGTGAGCAGGATGGACACGGGAATGTGCCATGTGATGATTTTCTTCCAGAGCATATATGCGAATCCTATGAGCAGTGCTATGGCGCATACTTCTCCGACGGTGCCTCCGTTGTTACCGACGAGCAGGTCAATTGACGACGGCAGCTGGTCGAGCACGTCCTCGCCCTTTATGGCGCGCTGCATGACGCTGAGGGGTGTGGCAGCTGTCGTGGCGTCGGTGTATGCTGTCAGCTGTCCTGGCACCGGCCATGATGTCATGGCAGTGGGGAAGCTGACGAGGAGGAAGCATCTGCCGACGAGTGCGGGGTTGAAGGGGTTCTGCCCGAGGCCGCCGAATGTCATTTTCCCGACGCCTATAGCGACGAGTGCGCCTATGATGATGATCCATATCGGCAGGTTGCTGGGCAGGTTCATGCCAAGGAGCAGGCCGGTGAGAGCCGCCGAGCCGTCGCATACGGTGCAGCGGGTTGTCTTCAGGAGAAATTTGGCTATAGCCCATTCGAAGAGCACGCACGCCACGACGCTTGTAGCGCAGACGATGGCGGAGCCTATGCCGAAGAAGTAGAAACTGGCAAGGAGTGCGGGGAGGAGGGCTATGATGACACCATACATGTTTCTTTCAACGGAATCGTTGCCGTGCGCATGTGGTGAGAGTGAAACTATTAGTTTTCCCATTGTTTTGTTTGTTTGCTTTCGTAGGTTTTGATTTTTTCCCGCAACGGGTGGTGTCTATTGACGTGTCCGTGTGCGGTTTTGTCATGGTGTGGCTTTATGGCAGTCATGGTGTCGTTCTGCCTCAGCCGCTGTCATTTCTTTGCGGCACGTGCGCGTATGATGCCCATGACGGTTGATTTGCCTAATCTGATGTTGTCGAGCATCGGTCTGTGGGATGGGCATGTGAACTGGCACGAGCCGCACTCTATGCAGCTTGTGATGTCCTCGGCCTCCACTTTCTCCCAGAGATGCTTTGCCGAGCAGGTGGCGAGAAGGAAGGGCTCAAGTCCCATAGGGCATACTCTGACGCATTTTCCGCATCTGATGCAGGGGTCGGGTTCTTTGCGGTGTGCGTCGTCGTCAGTGAGTACGGTGATACAGTTCTGTCCTTTTCCTACCGGGACGTCGAGCGAGCTGACCGCCTTGCCCATCATCGGTCCTCCGGCGAGAATCTTGTTGTCGCCTTCGGGCAGTCCGCCGCAGAGTTCGATGAGCGAGCCGAATGATGTTCCCATGCGCACGAGGAAGTTGCCGGGGTTCTTTATGGCTTTTCCGGTTACGGTGGTGTATCTCTCAAACAGCGGCTTGTTCTTCATCACGGCTTCATAGACGGCGACTGCCGTGCCTGCGTTCTGCACTATGGCGCCGACGTTGACGGGAATGGCCGGAGGAGCGGGCACCTGTCTGTTGATTACGGCATCGACAAGCTGTTTCTCTCCGCCCTGCGGGTATTTCTTCTGCAGTGGCACCACCTCTATCTCCGGTGTGTCAGCCAGTTTCTGTGTGAGCAGTTCTATTGCGGCGGGTTTGTTGTCTTCAATGCCGATGTATCCTTTGTTGACTTTTGCGCCTTTCATGAGGATTTTCACGCCTTCGATCAGCTGGTCGGCCTTTTCCATCATGAGGCGGAAGTCGGATGTGATGTACGGTTCGCATTCCACACCGTTGATGATGACACATTCAGCTTTTGCTCCCGGTGGCGGGCAAAGCTTGATAAATGTCGGGAAGCAGGCGCCGCCCATGCCTACCACTCCGGCTCGTTTGATGCGTTCAACGATTTCTTCCGGTGTGAGATCCGGATGGTCTGCGAGTCGTTCGAGTTTCTCTGAGCGGTCGATACTCTCTTCCCATTCGTCGCCCTCGACTGCGATGGTGACAGCCGGTTTCAGGTATCCTGACGCGTCGATGGCATTGTCAACTTTCAGCACGGTTCCTGATACGGACGAGAAGACGGGTGCCGAGACGAATCCTCCTGCTTCTGCAATCATTGTCCCCACCTTCACTTTGTCGCCTTTCTTCACGACGGGCTTTGCCGGCGCTCCGATATGCTGGCTCATGGGGAACACCGCTTGTTTCGGCAGGGGTGCGGGTATGGTTATGGCATCGTTGGTGAGTTTGTTCTCGTCCGGATGGATGCCACCTATTTTGAATGTTCTTGATTTCATAGTGTATGATTTAGTCATTATGCTTCGGCCTTTGTCGTTTCGGCCTTTGCTTCTTCTGCCTTGCTCACGGCAGGCTTTGTTTTCTCCGTGTCAGCCGTTGCCTTCTGGTTTCCGGCTGCGGCGGGTTTTGCGGCAGTCTCTGCAGCAGTCTTCGGTTTCAGCACGGGCAGAGGCCATGTGGCGATGATGGCGCCAGTCGGACACTCGCGCACGCACATTCCGCATGCGCGGCATTTCTCCGGGTTGATGTATGAGATGTTGTTCTCGAT
>CALZMB010000288.1 GCA_945788485.1 uncultured bacterium
GCCTGAACGCCTCGTCGTGCATGTCGAAGTTCAGCAACGCCACGGTATAGACGTGCGTGAGGTTGAAGTCCCAGTCTTGCCCTTTTTTCGCCTGTTCGCGAATGGGGAAGGTTGAATAGTAGAGCGAACGGTCTTTGAAGAATTCCTGATAGGCGTTCTGCATCTCCACGATGAATTTCTCGCCGTTCTCACCTTCGCAATAGACGTCGAATATCGCTTTGCGCTCGGCGTACACGTCGCCGATATGCTCGTTGTTGAGATATTTCACGTCCTTTATGACCTGAGCGCCGTCAAACAGGCTGTTCAGGAAACAAATCAGCAGTTCCTTGTTCGGGGCGGTGCCGAAGATGCGCTTGAAGCCGAAGTCGGTCAGCAGGCTGATGTATCTGTCTTCTATTTCTCGCATGGCTTTCTCTTTTTGTTTACAGTGCAAAAGTAAATAATATTTCTGAGAAATCCAAAATATTTACCGTTTTTTTCCCGTTGCCCAAGGCTTTTGCAAATTTGTTCGCCGCTGTCGCCGTGTGTTATCAATCATAATGCTACAAACAGAAATAAACCTTTCTTTTGTGTCGATAATGGACAGTTGTCACCGTGTGACAAGACAACAACAGAAACAACATACTTTTGACGACGGCCAAAAGTAATCTTCTGCAGAAACAAATGTTGTCCACGTTGTATTATTCACACATTGTCTATTATCAGCGGTGCTCATCAATTTCATAGTGTCACTTGTGACAAACGGTTAAAAAACATATCCGACAATGTCGTCCACGTTGTCCCTGTTGTCGTAGAACTGATATAACTGCCACTGGCTAAGACAACGGTGAGATTTTTTGCCCCCACCCGTAGTAAACCGCCATCGTCTGTAGTCTAAAGAAGAAAACAACATAACGATATGATTACAGAATTCTTCATGAACGCCCTCCCGTGGGTGGCTTGCGGACTCATGGTTGCCATCATTTGCGCAGGCACGTACTACACAACACGCAAAAAACAGTCTGCTGACGCGCCCGAACCGTCTGACGGCAAGCCGGAGAAGGCAACGCCGCTCTCCGCCTACTACTACATCGCCTCTTCAATAGGCTACGCCGCAGCACTCATCATCATGTTCTGCGGCAACGACACATCGCACGGAATAGTATGGATGTGCATCGCGTCGATGTTCATGTGCATCGGCTCGGCGCAGGTGGCTAAAGAACGGAAGAAGAAAGATGGGGACGGCGAGAAGTGATTAAGCTCACTTGATTTACATTTCTTGCTGTCAAAACGCTTCAGCCGTGAGCTGATGATTTTTCTATACCGACTGAACCTCCATGTCAAAATAGTATCAGCCGTGCCCGTAAAAAGGCATGTATGATACTATTTTTGCCACTGAAAAACCGCCGTAAAACCTGTTACGCCCCGCTGAGGCAGGTTTTACGGCGGTTTTTTGTTGTTTTCTTGTTTGAACTATATAGCGTTAGTAATCAGAGAGATACAAAAATATATGTTTTTGGGTTGCGTCTTTTCTTGTTCAAAAACCGTGCAAAACGCCTGCAAGATAGTCAATCTTGCCTCGTCAAACAGTCAATCTTGCGGCATCATTTTGACTATTTTGCCGTCCCGCTTTGATTATCTTGCCCTCCCAAACACTCAAAATGGCATAACGAAAGCCTGTGAATGACCCCCTGAACAGCATTTCCCGACCCGAAAACCATGATTTTCCGGCACTGGCGAAGGTGCAAGAAAGTGTCAGCCGCCGGTGCATTATGATATGATTTATGCAGATCCGTGACCATTCAGTCTGAATCTGGTTATCATGTATTTGCCAGCTTATATATAATAATGTGTAATGCAGAAATACAAAAAAGCCGGGAAGGAAACCATCAGGCTGCCCTTCCCGGCTTTATGTTTTATTGTCATTCTGCTACCGCCGCTTTTATAAGCCAGTGGCGAAGCGGAGATGGCATCAGTCTTTCTCCTTTATCGCATACACCGCGACCGCTCCGGCAATCATGAAGATGCCCGCGATGAAAATCATCATCGGCTGGTTGGCGGCGCCGTTGGATGCGGCAGGCAACATCTTCAGTATCAGTCCGCCGAGGATGGCAGCGATGATCTGAGGCAGGCAGATGGTGCAGTTGAACAGACCGAGATATGTGCCCATGTGTCCGCGGCCCGCAAGAGCGTTGGTGAGAAGCGTGAAAGGATAGGCGAGGATGGCTGCCCAGCCGCAGCCGATGAGCATGAACGACACGAAGAGAAGATACGGGTCTGTCACGTATGCCATCGAGATGAAGCCTAAGCCGCCGAGGATGAGGCTGAGAGAATAGCCCAGCTTCGTATTCTTGATGTTAGGGATGACGGTTGCCCAGATGACAGAGCCGACAGCCTGGATGGCATAGAGCACGCCGACCCAGTTGCCTGCCTCTTGATAGGCAACTGACTTTGTGTCGAGGTTGCCGTTGAGTATCGGTGTGTCGAAAGCGTTTGCTGCCACTGTGCCGTTTGTATATGTCCACATGAACAGGAATGCCGCCCAGCAGAAGAACTGCACAAGGCCAATCGACCAGAAGGCGGACGGCGCTTTGACAAGAAGCTGGAACATGCCCGGCTCGTCTCCTTTGCCGGATGATGCGGCTGCCTCTGCGCTAACGTTGTATTCGTTGTATTCCTGCGGATTCCACTCCTTCACCTTCATCGTCGTGTAGATGACGCAGAGGATGAGGATAGCCGCGCCGATATAGAACGAGTAAATCACGCTGTCAGGCACAACGCCTTCGGGAGCGGTGTTGCTGATGCCTATCCATGTGAAAAGGAAGGGGAAGATGTAGCCCACTATAGAACCGGCGTTGCAGAGGAACGACTGGATGGAGTAGGCTTTCTTCTTCTGCTCTTCGTTCACCATGTCGCCGACAAGCATCTTGAATGGCTGCATCGCCATGTTGATGCTCGTGTCGAGAAGCATGAGCATAATCAGGCCGA
>CALZMB010000289.1 GCA_945788485.1 uncultured bacterium
CTGCAAAATTACAAAAAAAATAGCAAACATTTTGCTGTTTATATATTTTTATGTAACTTTGCAGTGAATAAACCTTCATCCAAGCAAATAAATATGCAGACCAACAGTCATTTGTCAGTCCTCGTCCACGACCAGGCGAAGATATATGGCGACCGCTGCGCCTTAGAGTTTCAGGACTACGGCGGCGGAGAATGGAAAAGCGTCAGCTGGAATGTGTTTTCCAGTAAGGTGAGGCAGGCATCGTGCGCCTTGTTGGCGTTAGGGGTCAAAGTGCAGGAGAAGATAGCCATCTTTTCTCAGAACAGCATCGAATATGTCTTCACCGACTTCGGAGCCTGGGGCATCCGGGCATGCACTGTCCCCTTCTATGCCACGACAAGCGAAGAGGCGATACAGTTCATGGTGAGCGACGCCGCCATCCGCTTCATCTTCTGCGGCGAGCAGGAACAGTATGACAAGGCGCGCCGCGTGCAGCATCTGTGCCCCTCGCTTGAGAAAATCATCGTCTTCGACCGTAACGTCCGCATCTCAACCCACGACCCGTCGTCGATCTACTACGACGATTTCCTGAAGTTAGGCAGTGCCGAAACGTTCAAGGCACGCCTTGAGACGCTATACAGCGAGGCATCGTGGGACGACCTCGCCTGCATACTCTACACCTCTGGCACGACAGGGCAGTCGAAGGGCGTGATGCTTTCGCACGGACAGTTTCACGCCGCGCTCGCCGACAACCACAAAGGTGTCGCGCTCAACGACAAAGACCGCGTGCTCAACTTCCTGCCCTTCACGCACATCTTCGAGAAAGGCTGGGCAATACTTGCCCTGACCGAGGGCGCCACGCTCATCATCAACACCGACCCTCGCGAGGTGCAGACCTCTATGAGACAGCGCCACCCGTCGTGCATGTCAGCCGTGCCGCGCTTCTGGGAAAAGGTTTATGCCGGCGTGACAGAGAAGATCGACAACGCCCCCGCGCTGCAACAGAAACTGTTCAGGAGAGCACTCGCCGTCGGCAAACGCCACAACATCGACTATCTGAGCAAAGGCCGCCGGCCGCCGCTCACGCTTCAGCTCGAATACAAGCTGATGGACAAGACGGTGTTCGCCCTCGTCAGGAAACAGCTGGGGTTGGAGAATGCCCACTTCTTCCCCACCGCCGGCTCGTTCGTCTCGCCCGAGGTGGAGGAGTTCGTGCATTCGATCGGCATCTTCATGATGGTGGGCTACGGGCTGACAGAATCGTTGGCGACGGTCAGCAACGACCATCTTGACATGCCCTACACCATCGGCAGCATCGGCAGGCCTATCGACAGCATCAACATAAAATTCTCTGAAGAAGGCGAAATCCTGCTCAAGGGCCCCACAATAACCAAGGGCTACTACAACCGTCCGGACCTCAACGCCGTCGCGTTCACCGAAGACGGATATTTCAAGACAGGCGACGTGGGCTACATGAAAGACGGAGAGCTGTATATCACCGAACGCATCAAAGACCTCTTCAAGACCAGCAACGGCAAATACATCGCGCCGCAGATGGTCGAATCGAAGATTCTCGTCGATAAATATGTAGAGCAGGTGGCTGTCATCGCCGACCAGCGCAAGTTCGTCTCGGCACTCATCGTGCCTACATACCCGCTGCTCGAACAATACGCGCGAGACAACGGCATACAGTTCGCCGACCGCGAAGAACTCTGCCGCGACAGCAAAGTCAACGCCATGATAGCCGACCGCATCGACACGCTGCAGCAGACACTCGCCAACTACGAGAAAATCAAGCGGTTCACACTGATGCCGCACCATTTCTCGCTTGAGAAAGGAGAGGTGACAAACACATTGAAAATAAAACGCAACGTACTGAACAAGAACTACGCCGATGTCATCAACGCGATGTACGACGAATAATAAGACATTACGTCATGCGCGGCTGCTGACGGCGCATAACACGAACCAGACACCAGACAAGAAACAGAAAGAATGATCACACAAGACCAACTGAAGGATGTGCTCGACAGAGCAGACGCCTTGAACAGATACCTTGACATCGACAGGAAGAAAATCGAGTTTGAGGAAGAAGACCTCCGCACGCAGGCCCCCGACTTCTGGGACGACCCCGTGCGTGCCCAAGAGCAGATGAAGCTCGTCAAAGGCATAAAGAAATGGATTGACGGATACGCCGAGGTGCGCACCGCCGCCGACGAGCTTCAGCTCGCCTTCGACTTCTACAAAGACGAGCTCGTCACCGAAGAAGAGGTTGACAGCAACTACGAGAAAGCCATCTCTGCCATCGAAGCCCTCGAACTGCGCAACATGCTGAGACAGGACGAAGACCCGATGGAATGCGTCCTGAAAATCAATTCTGGCGCAGGAGGCACCGAAGCACAGGACTGGGCCGCCATGCTCATGCGCATGTACCAGCGGTGGGCAGAGAAAGGCGGATATAAAGTGACCGTCTCTGACCTTCAGGAAGGCGACGAGGCAGGCATAAAATCCGTCACCATGCAGATTGAAGGCGGCGAGTATGCCTACGGATTCCTCAAATCGGAGAACGGCGTACACCGCCTTGTGCGCGTCTCGCCCTACAACGCGCAGGGAAAGCGAATGACGAGTTTCGCCTCCGTCTTCGTCACTCCTCTCGTCGACGACACCATCGAAGTGTATGTCGATCCGTCGAAAGTCAGCTGGGACACCTTCCGCTCAAGCGGCGCAGGAGGACAGAACGTCAACAAGGTTGAGACGGGTGTCAGGCTGAGATACCTCTACACCGACCCTGACACGGGCGAAGAAGAGGAGATTCTCATCGCCAACACAGAGAGCCGCAAGCAGCAGCAGAACCGCGAGAACGCCATGCGCCTGCTCAAGTCGCAGCTCTACGACCGTGCGATGAAGAAACGCCTTGAGGCGCAGGCTGCCGTAGAGGCGAGCAAGCTGAAAATCGAATGGGGCAGCCAGATACGCTCGTACGTC
>CALZMB010000290.1 GCA_945788485.1 uncultured bacterium
TGAGAGAATCTGCGGCATCTGCGAAATCTGCGAGAAAGAATCATTCAAGGGGTTTTGTTGGTTTTTGTGAGTCGAACTTACACAGGGACTGATGCCCCATTGTTCCAAAGCATTCCGCACACATTTTCACCTGCACCACAGAAAGTTTCCGCTTCTCGCTTTGCCATGTCAGTTTCTTTTATTACCTTTGCATCACAAGATCTGACAAAGCAATGCTAATACACAAAAACACACCGACATCCACCTCGGCTTTCTTGCCGCACAGCCCCGCGGCAGAGCAGCTTCTGACCGAAACCGGCTGCTACCGCCTGACACGCATAATCGAAGACGGGAGAGCAATGGTGAAGAAGACCGTCCGGCACGACCGCGACAAGGACGGGATGCTGCGCGCCTCGCTTCGCAAAGAATACGAGACAGGACGCGTCGTGTCGCAGAAAACGCCTTTCGTGGCGAACTACATCTCTTTTGCCGACACACCGGAAGAGTGCTACGTCCTCATGGACTATATCGAAGGCGACACCCTCGACAAGTTCATCACCCGCAACCCCGATTTCTTCCGCAACGAAGCCAACCTGCGGCGGTTCCTCTGCCAGCTCCTCAGCGGCATCGATGCCATACACCAAAGCCAAGCCGTACACCTCGACCTAAAGCCAAGCAACATCATCATGACGCGCGTCAACTGCGATGTGCGCATCATCGACCTCGGAATGTGCTATTCTGACGTATGGCCCGCCGCCATCGGCACGACCCGGGACTATGCCGCACCTGAGCTTCTCACCCCCTCAGACGGAATAGACTCCCGCGCAGACCTGTATTCGGCAGGCAAGATAGTGCTATACATACAGCAACGGCTCAGCTCGCAGGGCACGCCCTTCAAGCCAAGCCGAAGCATCAGGAATTTCACAAAACGATGTCTGAAAGACGACAAGCAAGAGCGGTGGCAGAGCGCGGCAGAATGTATCTCAGTCCTGACATAATGGCTGACCTTGACGATGAAAGGAGCGATCTGTACTATATTCATTGTCAAATGCCAATATGCTCGTGTTCAACCTGCATGGCTCATGCGATCCGAGAAAAGTTGGTTTCTATAGCAATGGTCTGGCATTCGAGCCAGTTATGCTCACTGGGGGCAATGCTGTATTATTCAACACTGTGGCTTGTTGGGGTGCAAGATACATCAACTACAAAAGGGAAGAAAGTATGTTGCTTACAGCCATGTACGAATATGGAATCATGTTGTATTCCGGAGCTTGCGTCCCAGCTTTGGGGAAATGCGGCAACTTCAATCACGATGATACATGGAGCATACAACCTGCGGCTTATTCAGAGACGTTTATGGCGAGATTCTCAGAATATGAATGTCTCGGCACTATGTCAGCAGGTGAGGCTTTCCTCAAAGCCAAATGTGACTACTACAACAGTAGCCGAAAGGTGGAGGAAAACGAACTGATACTTGCCACGGTGCTGATGTTCAACCTATATGGCAATCCACTACTACGTACAAAACCTGACTTGGAACGCTTGTTGGACATACAACCCGAGGATGGAACTAAGGCTGTACGCATCCCATTCAGAAAGACTAAGAGAGAGGTGGTGATGGATATGAGGAAAGACAACAACCGCAAGTCGTCGATTATTGGCGACATTCGCATAGCTGTTGACTTGAATCTGCAGGCCATTCACGACTCAATAACCGACAACCTCTATAATGTATTGGGCGTGGAGCCAAGGGAACTGAAGACAGTGGAGAAATTCTCAACCAAGGACATTCATGGGATCCCTCAGGAAGGCTATCTCTACAACTACGAGCGGCAGGAGGGCACAATAACGTCCCGAATAAGGGCGAAAGTGGATGAGACAGACAGACTGATAAATGCCATTCAAACAAAATTTTGTTAATGGTTACTAAAAGAGAGTAAAAAAAGCCGTTTTATTGAAATTTCAATCAAAAGTTACTATATATATGGATGTTACTAAAATGTAGCAAAAGAATAGCCGAATCGCTTGAAAGGACGTAGGTATAAATTTTGAATATACATGGAAAATTTTGATTATATAGTTACTAAGAAATTAGATAAGGTTCATAAAAATTATTGCCCCATAGAATTGTGTAAACAATTGGAGCGATTACGAAAATGGGCGCTTGCAGGCATTCAGATGTTCGAACTACCAGCAGCGATCAATAATAGTTATAATGAGAAGGAAATTGATTTTGTATTAATGCGATATTGTTATTACCGACTTATATATTTTTTAACCGAGAAATTAATCATTGATGTAAAAGCTGATAATTTGGACGATGATATTGCATGCGCTATAGAAAAGAATTTAGTTTTATCGCCTATAGGCTGCAGAGTGACAGATGATGATATTAATAAACTATGCAAGTTAATTCTCGATAAATTTGGTCCATATTACAATGACGCTCTTTTTGGAGATATGACAGCCTATGATGTAGCTAAAGAAATTATCGACAATAATGGCATTACTAAAAAACTGTTGGTGAAGGCTATTATAAATCCTCTCTGATGCGGTGGAACTGAAAACTCAGAAATGAGAAGTGACAAATTATAAATTATTAATTCTAAATTTAAAAATTATGCCGGCATTTTTAATCACAGCCAAGTCAGACCGCTGTGGACGCAAGATCAGGAAGGGTCAGACATTCCAGATAGTCACCAACTATGAGAACATCTGCTCGGCAGCCATTGCCGACGGGCTGGAGGCGCAACTCGGCAAGTGGGCACGTGAGGCGGCTCATGTAGATTACTGGTTAGTAAGAAAGATGTAGGGTGACAGCATGGAGTTGAAAGAACTGTATGTGAATTAAGGTAGGTTCTATAAATGCCCACCGTCAAATTAATGAATATTTAAGAGTTAACGTTTTGCCATCTTTTGGATTCTTTTTGGTTCAAATTGCAAGTCGTATCGGTCACGTAGCCCGCTACGTCAATAGTCTCTTA
>CALZMB010000291.1 GCA_945788485.1 uncultured bacterium
ATAGTTGGCGAGTTGATTCTTATAACTTGTCAACCAAGAGAAAATCAACTCGTCAACAGTAATATACAACTGTTGTCCCCGTTGTGTTTTTCGCACATTGTCTATTATCAGCGGTGCTCATCAATTTCATAGTGTCACTTGTGACAACAATGTAATCAATATATGTAACAACGTTGTCCCTGTTGTCGCAAAAAATGTCGTAAGCATAATTATAAAAACAACAACTATAAATCAATCCCGCAATGCAGACAAAAATCAAAACCCTCGTGCTTGCCGCAGTGGCAGCACTCTTCCTCGCGTCATGTTCTGACGACGACACAACACCCCGCACCACCACCCTCACGTTCGACGAGACGACTTGGGACGCCCTCATCGACAACCCGCAGTATATGGGTCCCCTCCTCTATGGCGGCACAAGCTACGCATGGCACGACACCGGGACGCAGCTCGCCTCTGAGTTCACCGATGCCTACGGCGACGGCATGTTCTGGGGCGGCGGCGTAGTCATCTCAAACTATGTCTGTGCCGACCTCACGCACGACAGCTACGAATATCAGCTTGAAGTGCCGGTGTCTGACGGCTCGCGCAACTTCGCCGTCGCAAACTCCGGCGCGTACATCTATTTCAAAGACGGCACGCCGCGCCGCATCCTCTCCTTCTCCTACGCCCCGACAACCTACGTCCTCGCCGTAGAGAAGAACGGCAACGCCTACGCCCGTGCCCTCAACCGCGCTGACGACTATCTCAAAGTCATTGCGACAGGATATGTCGGCACCACCGCCACCGCCACCGTCGATCTCTATCTCACACGCGAAGGCTGGCAGACAGCATCCCTCGCTGCGCTCGGAGCAGTCAGCAAAGTCGTCTTCACATTTGAAGGCAGCGACGCCGGCGACTGGGGGCTCAACACCCCGACCTATGTCGCCCTCGACAACATCACCGTCCAGGACCCTGAATAACACCCCTGCCCGTGCACTGTCCTTGCGCCTGCCCTCTGCGCGCCCGGTTTGCTCCGTTTCATGCGACACGGTCGCATGACGTCCCTTCCCCGCTGCGCACACCACGCTTCGCTTCGCTGCGCACGCCCCTATAAGTTTTATATGTTTTTTGAGAAAGAGCCATGGCCCTGCTACGGGGCTGTGGCTCTTTGCTTTTGACAGGCATAAAAAACCGTCAAAAAACCACCGGAAATTTGTTTGTACGGCAGATTTTTTGTACTTTTGTGCATCATAACTCAAAAAACCGACCGACAATGACACACAACCTCCGCAGCGCACTCCTCATCCTTGCGCTCACCCTCACAGCCACCCTCTCTGCCCAGCGCACCGAGACGTTGCTCAAGACATGGCGTTTCACACGCGCCGACAACGCCGCCTACGCCAATCCCTCCTGCGACGACCGCCGATGGCAGACAGTCACCGTGCCACACGACTGGGCCATCTCCGGACCCTTCGACCGGGAGATAGACAAACAAGTTGTCGCCATCGAGCAGAACGGCGAGAAAGAAGCCACAGAGAAGACCGGCCGCTCCGGCTCACTCCCCTGGATAGGCACAGGATGGTACAGGACAACCGTCTCCCTCCCCGCGCCGACACAGCGAGCCATCCTCTGCTTTGACGGGGCGATGGCAGAGCCCGTCGTCTATGTCAACGGACAGAAGGCAGGCGAATGGAAATACGGCTACACCCCCTTCAACATCGACATCACCCCCTTCCTCCGCACCGACGGCGGTGAGAATGTCATCGCCGTACGCCTTGAAAACGTAGAAGAGAGCAGCCGCTGGTATCCCGGCGCAGGCCTCTACCGCCCCGTCACCCTCGTCACCACCTCCTCCACAGCCCTCAGCGAGTGGAGCGTCAACGCCACCACACTGCGCCTCAACCCCGACGGCACCGCCACTGCAGCATTCTCGGCAGAAGCCGTACAGCAGGGAGACAAGAAACTTGAGGTCGTCTTCGACATACAGACCGACACGCGCCAGAAGACACAGTTCCGTGTCCCAGTCACCCCTGACGGCAAGGCTGAGACCATACAGACCGTCGGACGCATCACCCCATGGACACCCGAGACGCCGTGTCTCTACAACCTCACCGCCACCCTCTGCGCCATAGCCCCCGACGGCAGCAGCACGCCTATCGACTGCATCACGCGCCGCATCGGCTTCCGCACCGTCTCGTGTACAGCGCAAGGCGGCTTCCAGCTCAATGGCGTCACACGCAAGATAAAAGGCGTATGCCTCCACCACGACCTCGGCATGCTCGGTGCCGCCGTCAACCGCGCCGCCCTCCTCCGCCAGCTCCTCCTGCTCAAGACGATGGGCTGCGATGCCATACGCACCGCCCACAACATGCCGTCGCAGATGCAGATGGACCTCTGCGATTCGCTCGGCATCATGGTCATGGCAGAATCGTTCGATATGTGGGTCTATCCCAAATGCCGCAACGGCTACGCACGCTTCTTCCATGACTGGGCAGAACGCGACATCCGCAACCTCGTGCTCTCCAACCGCCACCATCCCGCCATCGTGATGTGGAGCGTCGGCAACGAGATACCCGAGCAGAGCTCGCCCGAAGGCCCCGCCATCCTGCGCCGCCTGCAAGACCTCATACACACCCTCGACCTCTCCCGCCCCATCACCAACGGCATGGACCGCGGCATGGCACCCGTCCGCACCGGCTTCGCCCACGTCTCAGAGGTGCCTGGCATGAACTATCGCACACACCTCTACAAACAAGTCCACGACAGCCTCGGACACGGATTCATCCTCGGCAGCGAGACAGCATCCACCGTCTCCTCGCGCGGAGTGTATAAGTTCCCCGTCGAACGCCACGACGGCAAGGCGTACCCCGACGGACAATGCTCCAGCTACGACATGGAAGCCTGCTGGTGGTCGAACATCCCTGAAGACGACTGGCTCCTGCAAGACGACATGCCATGGGTGATAGGC
>CALZMB010000292.1 GCA_945788485.1 uncultured bacterium
TTTTCGGGTACATATATTGCTGCAAAAATACGAATAATTTTCCGAAAAAGATGTGTGTGACGCATTAAAAATGTGGTTTGGCTGCTTTTTATTTCTCTCTTACGCGCGTTTTTCATTATTTTTCTGTATTTTTGCAGAGTGAAAACTCATGCTGTTGACATGGCATGCAGAATTACCGTCGCCGATTTATGTCCTGCCATTCTCAGCACCTGCTAATCATGCGATGAAGAAGATTGTTGCGGGCTGCGGCATGTCAAAATAGTATAAGATGTGTCAAGTTTACGGCATGTATGATACTTTCTTGACAGGGGAATTCTTCCGCGGAATGTGTCGCGCCTCGCTGCGCCGTGTTTTTCGGCATTTTTCTGCCGTTTTCATGCTTGTCATGTATATCATTGATATTCTGTGCGATACGTGACGTTTCGATTTCTGAAGGTTATTTCCGGCGGTCAAAAATCGTGGGAAACGCTTGCAAGATAGTCTATCTTGCAGCGTCAGGAAGTCTATTTTGCGGCTTCACTTTGACTATTTTGCCGCCTCACTTTGACTATTTCGGGGGAGCTGCGCTGCCAAAACGAGGCGAAAAGGGGATGTTGACGGCGGGAAAACTGTGTTTCGGGGCTCTGGATACGTGTTTTTCTTGTTGGCGCGGGGGTGCAAGAAAGTGTCAGTGGCTGAGGAGGGTGATGCATAATGTATAATGAGTTGACGAGTTCTGTGAGTTTAGGGTGTATGACACGGAAATTATTGAACGAGATGTTGCACGACATAAACGCGGACGACAGGCCGGTGGTCTGCATACAACACTACGACTCGCCGTGCGGAGAACTCATCCTGGCATCGGCGGGCAACGAGCTGTGCCTGTGCGACTGGAAGGGCATGGCGCGCGGCGAATCGCACCTCCGCAGAATAAGGCGGTATGTAAAAGGGGTGTTCAGGAACGCCTCTTCGCCTGTCATAGAGAAGACGAGGACGGAGCTTGACGAGTATTTCGCGGGCTGCCGCAAGGTGTTCGACGTCCCCGTCCGCCTGCTCGGCACTGACTTTCAGTGTCGGGTGTGGAGGGCGGTGTGCAACATCCCGTACGGAGAGAGGAGGAGCTACATGGAGATAGCGAAGACTGTCGGCAACGCGAGGGGCGTGAGAGCCGTGGCACAGGCTGTCGGCGCCAATGGCATCTGCATCATCATTCCTTGCCATCGGGTTGTCGGCAGCAACGGCGCGCTGACTGGCTTCTCTGGCGGTCTGGACAAAAAAGCATTTCTGCTTGAGGGGGAAGGAGGGGAGTTGTAATTTATAATTTACAATGGAATAAACGAAACAGGAAATGCGGCTCGCTTCACATTCAGTCCGATACACCACACTGACAATTTTCCGCGGGGATACCCAACGTTGAGTACGTTAAAAATTGATAAACCATTCTGTGTTCGCGAGATGTTTCTTATCTTTGCAGAAAACAAAACACGAGACATCATGGAGAAAGACAATGCAAGAGACCCGATGGCATGGGATGTCATCGAAAGCGAGTACCTCTTCCGCAAGCCGTGGCTGACGGCTCGACGCGAGCATGTGCGGCTGCCTACGGGCGCGGAGATAAAGGATTTCTATGTGCTGGAATATCCGGAGTTCTGCAATGTCATAGCGGTGACGAAAGACGGGCGGTTTGTCATGGAACGCCAGTACCGGCACGCGCGGCAGCTGACGGCGATAGAGATTCCGGCGGGGTGTGTAGAGGAGGGCGAGGACCCTATGGAGGCGGCGAAACGTGAACTCTACGAAGAGACGGGCTACGGAGGTGGCGAATGGCGGAAGCTGATGACCATTTGCCCAAATCCAGGTGCATGCACAAACCTCAGCCACACCTTCGTCGCTACGGGAGTGGAGAAGCTGTCGGCACAGCATCTCGAAGATTCGGAGGACATAAAAGTGGTGCTGCTCAGTCGCGACGAGGTGTTAAGGATGCTGAGAAACGACGAATTCCAACAGGCCATGATGGCGGCGCCGCTGTGGAAATATTTTTTTAAGGGTGGTTCTATAAATTAGCCTTGACAGATTTCGATTTCTATTTTCGAGGTCAAAGTGAAAGTGAGAAAGGGAGCAATGCGGGCATTGTGACCGAGCGAACTTACAGTTTGAACCGAAAAGAGAACGAAAGATGGCAAGATGTTATACACTACTCTGGAAAAGTATATCTACGGTGGTAATTTATAGAACCACCCTAATGTGTAATGGTACAATGTATAATGAGTTGACAACTCGTCAACGGAAATAATCTATGAACGAACCAATTCTTAACAATCATAACAAAGAGGAGCATTGCCCGTCGCACACTGCTGAGCATCTGCTGAACCAGACGATGGTCAGGATGTTCGGCTGCGAACGCTCACGCAATGCGCATATCGAACGCAAGAAGTCGAAGATAAACTACGAGCTGGAGGTGTGTCCGACAGCTGAGGAGATTGCCGAGGTGGAGCGCAGGATGAACGAGCTGATAGAACAGGACCTGCCTGTGAGATATGAGTTCTTCACCCGGGAGAATACTCCAGAGGGCGTGAAACTCGACCGTCTGCCTGACGATGCGACGGAGACACTGCGCTTGGTGAGAATTGGCGACTATGACATCTGCCCTTGTATCGGGCGGCATGTGGCTTCGACAAAAGAGATTGGGGCTTTCCGCATCACAAGCACGAGTTTCAACAACGGCTCGTTCCGTATCGTGTTCAAGGTAGGGAAACTGGCTTAAGGTGGGTTCTATAAATGCCCACCGCATAATTAATTAACTCAACTTTCGGAAGTAATAAAGTATGTTAACAATGAACAGCCTGGAAGGCTGTACTAAGCGAAGCGATCGTAACCCGGGACAAAGTCCCGGGACATATATAGCAAAACAACTGTCTGGAAGACAGTACCTTGCATATGGCAAACTAAGATGTGGAACTGCA
>CALZMB010000293.1 GCA_945788485.1 uncultured bacterium
AAAAAACAAATAACTAAAATGCAAAACAAAGGAATTGTAATCGTTACAGCAGTCCTGCTGACGCTTGCGAGCATCTTCTACCTCTCCTTCTCTGTGGCTACAAGCTACTACGACAAGAAGGCGAGCCAAATAGAAGACCCTATCGCGCAGCAAGACTACAAAGACTCAGTGAAGTATCTGGGCGTTTATACCTATCAGAAGTGTCTTGAGACACAGATCGGATTGGGTCTTGACCTTAAAGGCGGTATGAACGTCATACTCGAAATCTCTGTGCCTGACGTTATTGATGTGCTTGCCGACCACAAGTCAGATGCGGCTTACACAAAGTCTATGGCAGAGGCGAAGAAAGAAGAAGAGACAAGTCAGAGCGACTTCATTTCTCTCTTCATCAACGCATACAAGAAAAACGCGCCGGGACACCGTCTTGCTGAAATCTTCGCAACACAACAGCTGAAGGGAAAAGTATCTACACAGAGCACCGACGCTGAGGTGGAAGCTGCGCTCCGCGCTGAGGTGCAGTCTGCTATCGACAACTCGTTCAATGTCGTGCGTAACCGTATCGACAAATATGGCGTCGTACAGCCAAACATCCAGAAACTCGAAGGACAGGACGGACGAATCATGGTTGAAATGCCTGGCGTGCGTGAGCCAGAGCGTGTTCGCAAACTTCTCCAAGGCTCAGCAAACCTCGAATTCTGGGAGACATACAACGCCTCTGAAATCATTCCATACCTCACACAGCTCGACCAGCGCATCGCAGCTGGCGCATCTGTAGCTGAGGCTGACACTACAAAGCAGGAAACAGCGCAGGCTGAAGAAGAAGCAAAGGCTGACACAGCAGCAGCCAAAGAGGCACAGCCTAAGTTCCAGATAAAGAAAGATGCAACAGCCGACAACGCTGGCGTAGCCGCTAAGAGCGAGAAGACAACAGACGCGCAAATCGCTGAAGCAAAGAAGCAGCATCCGCTCTATGCTGTCTTCCAGCCGACAGGAGGACAAAGCCTCTCCGTAGTGGGCTATGCTAACGTGCGTGACACTGCATACATCAACTCCATCCTCTCTGCACCGGAAGCAAAACAGATTATTCCGTCTAACTGCCGCCTCCTCTGGAGCGCCAAACCTGCTGACGGCATCGACGCAAAGAATATCTTCGAGCTCCACGCACTGAAGGTCACGACAAGCAACGGACGTGCTCCGCTTGAGGGTGATGTCATCGTTGACGCAAATGACGAGTTCGACAACAACGGACACCCTTGCGTTTCTATGCAGATGAACTCTGAAGGCGCACGCCTCTGGGCACAGCTCACAAAGGCGAACATCGGCAAGGCTGTCGCCATCGTTCTCGACGGTGTGGTTTATTCAGCACCTCGTGTCAACACCGAAATTGACGGCGGCAACTCACAAATCACTGGCAACTTCACAATCGAAGATACCAAAGACCTCGCCAACACACTCAAGTCTGGACGTATGCCGGCACCTGCACGCATCGTACAGGAAGAGGTCGTAGGTCCTACACTCGGCGCACAGTCAATACAGCAAGGCCTCATCTCATTCGTCATAGCATTCGTGCTGCTCTGCCTCTACATGATTGTCATGTACGGATTCGTGCCAGGCATAATGGCTGACAGCGCGCTCATCATCAACCTCTTCTTCACTGGCGGCATACTCGCATCATTCCAGTCGGCACTCACAATGCCGGGTATAGCAGGTATCGTCCTCACACTCGGTACTGCCGTCGATGCCAACGTGCTTATCTACGAGCGCATCAAGGAAGAGATGAAGAAGGGGCTCAACATCAAAGAAGCACTGCGTGAAGGCTACAGCAACGCCTTCTCGGCCATCTTCGACTCTAACCTCACATCTCTCATCACTGGTGTCATCCTTCTCACAATTGGTACAGGACCTATCAAGGGCTTCGCGACAACATGGATCATAGGCATCGTATGCTCGTTCTTCACAGCAGTCTTCCTCACTCGTCTCGTTTACGAGAAGATGCTGGGAAAGAACAAGTGGCTTGGACTCTCATTCACCACTGGCGTCAGCCGCAACCTGCTGCAGAACACAAAGATACACTTCATGTCTATCTACAAGCGTTCGTTCAGCATCTATGCTGCCTGCATCGTTGTCTTCATCGGCTCGTTCATCGTCCGCGGACTGTCACAGTCAATTGACTTCACAGGCGGTCGCAACTATGTCGTGACATTCGAGAAGGCTGTCGAGCCAGAAGAGGTGCGTGTCGCTCTTAGCGGAGCATTCCAAGGCGCAAATACAACGGCCCTCGCACTCGGCACCGACCACAAGACCATCCGTGTATCAACAAACTACAAGATTGAATCAAACGACCCTAATGTTGATGACGAGGCAGAGACTATACTCTACACCGCTCTGAAGAAAGCAGGATTGGTAAGCCAGGCAAACGTAAACGACTTCAAGAACCCGGATGTGCGTCAGGGTGGTTCTATCATCTCATCAACCAAGGTGGGACCGTCTGTGGCGAAAGATATCACATACGGAGCCATCATCTCTGTTCTTGTAGCTCTCGTTGCCATCTTCCTCTACATCCTCCTCCGATTCCGCAATGTGGCATTCTCTGTAGGCTCTATCGTCGCTCTCGCTGTCGATACCGTAGCCGTTATCGGTCTCTATTCTCTCCTCTACGATTATGTGCCGTTCTCTCTCGAAATAGACCAGACATTCATCGGAGCTATCTTGACCGTGATCGGTTATTCTATCAACGATAAGGTGGTTGTGTTCGACCGTATCCGCGAGAATCTCAGGCTGCATCCTAAACAGGACTTCCAGGTGACTTTCAACTCGTCTATCAACCAGACCCTCGCACGTACTGTCAACACCTCAGTTTCTACATTGCTCGTGCTGCTCTGTATCTTCATCCTCGGCGGTGACAGCATACGCA
>CALZMB010000294.1 GCA_945788485.1 uncultured bacterium
ATCATAACCAACGAGATGGAATATTCGGTCGGCAATCCGGATTTAATCATGGAAAGACGCGACGACCACACCCTCACCCTCAGCTATCAGTCGCCACGCCTCTACACCCAACTGATGACATTCTATCGCCACAACGACCATCCTGCTATGCAGCACATACGTCGCACCGCCGACGGACGCTTCGCCAAGACATTCCTCAAAGGCCGACGCATTGACATGCTCATGCTGCAGAGCTACACAAGCTACGACATCATTCCGCAGCATCTCAATGCCTATCTGTCGGCAGAAATGCTGAACATCTGGAACGACGGGCAGGACTACAGCCATCGCCTCACGTCGTTCAACTTCAACGTGGGACTCACGGCATGGCTCGGCAATTGGACAATAATGGCAACAATGGACAACGGTTTTCATTTCATGGAAAACGAGTATGAAAGCCGCAACATCTTCTCCGACTACATAAGTGTATCATATAGACTTAAGAATCTCACCGCAAGCCTCTTCTGCCAGAACCTGCTCAAGAGCAACGGCAAGATAGTAGAGGTGGAAAACCACAACCGCCTCGCCCATAAACTCCTTGTAGCCCGCAACCGCGACACGTCCAGTGCCATCGGCATAAAACTTGTATGGACATTGTCGAAGGGACGCAAGTTCAAAGGCATAGAGCGCGACACCAACAGTTTGAAGGACAAGGAGACAGGAGTGGCGAAGTCGGGGAAATAGTGACGAAAACGCGCCAAATTCCCAAATAAGTCAACTTGTTTATAAGTTTTTTTACGACAACAGAGACAACAACGACAACATTGATACCGCCACAGGGTGTTGCCCTGGGTTATGCAGTTGTTGACACAGGATTTTCAAACTGCCCCGGTTTCATTGCAATGTTCAAAAGCCACATCGCGCTTTTGCCAGCGCTTTTCTGCGCTTGCAGCGCAAGCGGAATATGACACACGAGACGCTGCGTCAATAGTTAAAAAACCGTAAACAGAAAAAGCTTGGAGAGAGAATATTTTCCAATGTAGAAATAAAACACTAATTTTGCATTAATCTACAAACTGAATTAACTAAAATCTAATCAAAAAATACAACAATGAGTAACATCAAAACATCAAAGATGACCAACTGGCGTTGGGTCATGTGTGCCATGTTGTTCTTTGCGACAACAGTGAATTATATGGACCGTCAGGTCCTGTCATTGACATGGAAAGACTTCATCGCACCTGAATTCCACTGGGACGACAACACCTACGGAAACATCACTGCCGTCTTCTCTATCTTCTACGCCGTCGCCAACCTCTTCGCCGGCCGCTTCGTCGATTGGATGGGCACAAAGAAAGGCTATCTCTGGGCAATCGTGGTATGGTCGCTCGGCGCTGTGCTGCACGCTTTATGCGGCATGTTCACCGAAGGATGGATGGGAGGCGACTTCACGTCCAAAGCAGCGCTCATCGGCGCGACAGGAGATGCCGCGCTGGCAATATCCACCATCAGCATGTACGCCTTCCTCTTCTGCCGCTGCATACTCGCGCTCGGCGAGGCAGGCAACTTCCCCGCTGCCATAAAGGTGACGGCAGAGTATTTCCCTAAGAAAGACCGCGCCTTCGCCACATCCATCTTCAACTCCGGAGCGTCGGTCGGAGCCCTCGCCGCCCCCGCCACAATACCTCTCCTCGCCAGAGCCATGGGATGGGAAATGGCATTCGTCATCATCGGCGCACTCGGCTTCGTGTGGGCAGGCATCTGGACCTTCGTCTATGACAAGCCGGAGAAGAGCAGCCATGTGAACGACGCGGAACGCCTGTATATCAACCAGGACGACGAACACGCCGCCACCCCCGCAGCGAAAGAAGAGAAGCCGGAGCGCCAGATGGGAATCCTCGAGGCGTTCACCTATCGCCAGACATGGTCGTTCGTGTTCGGGAAATTCATGACAGACGGCGTGTGGTGGTTCTTCCTCTTCTGGGCGCCCGCATATTTCTCTGACCAATACGGCTACACCTCCGATTCCGCGATGGCAATCACGCTCATCTTCACCCTCTACGCCATCGTCACCGTCCTCTCGATGTTCGGCGGCTATCTTCCGAAACTCTTCGTCGAGAAAAAGAAGATGAACCCCTACCAGGGGCGTATGCGCGCCATGCTCATCTTCGCCTTCTTCCCGTTCCTCGCCCTCTTCGCGCAGCCCATGGGACAATACAGCGCATGGTGGCCCGCAATCATCATAGGCCTCGTAGGCGCAGGACACCAGGCATGGTCAGCCAACATCTTCTCCACGACAGGCGACATGTTCCCGAAATCAGCCGTGGCAACCATCACCGGCATCGGCTCCATGGCAGGCGGCGTAGGCTCGTTCCTCATCAACAAGGGCTCGGGAATGCTCTTCACATACGCCGAACACCAAGGCGCGGCTTTCCAGTTCATGGGCTTCGAAGGCAAGCCTGCCGGCTACATGATCATATTCAGCATCTGCGCCGTCGCATACCTCATCGGATGGAGCGTCATGAAACTCCTCGTGCCGAAATACAAGCCTATCGTGCTCGACTAAAGCCCTCATCCCGGAGACAGACAATCCCCTCTCAATACACATCATCCAGAAAGTCCTGCGCCGTCAAAAAGTGCAGGGCTTTCTTGCAGTATGGCTTGCCGCCCGCTCCGCTCCGCCACGGCACAATGCCCAAAACGCCGGAACTGCGGACAGGCATCATGACAGCTGAAGACAACAAACACAAACGCTGCGGGCAGCATTCGCCGCGCACAATCAGTGCCCTCAGCAGCGAAGACTTTTGTTCTCACACTCCTTTTTGGGGCTGTCCGCCCTCCCGCTTCGACAACGTGGCGGCCAAAAAAGCCCTAACCCAAGTTTGATACCAAAAATTATTTTCAACGATTTTTATCCCATTTGAACG
>CALZMB010000295.1 GCA_945788485.1 uncultured bacterium
GACGCTGGAAGACGGCGAGCGACCGGTAGTCGGGTATGAGTTTCTCTATGCCGACAGACACTATGTGCAGCTTCGGCACGGAGGTTGACATGTCGGCGTTGCCTTCGTTCGTGCACACTACGATGTCGCCCGTCTCTGCCACGGCGAAGTTCGCGCCCGTCATGCCGCAGCCCGCCGTCATGAAGTTGTCGCGCAGATGATAGCGTGCGCAGCGTGTGAGATAGGTGGGGTCGGCAGGCGGCGCGGCGTCGCGCTCGGCTTGGCTGATGTGCGGCGCGGCGTCACGGATGACGCCTGTCTTCTCGAAACAGTCCTCCACCTCTTCTTTCGTGATGTGTATGGCGGGCATCACGATATGGCTGGGGGCGAGGTGCATGAGTTGCAGGATGCGTTCGCCGAGGTCTGTCTCCACGACATCAACGCCCTCTTGTTCGAGGTGGTCGTTGAGATGGCACTCTTCTGTGAGCATCGACTTGCTCTTCACCACCTTCTTCACTTCGTGACGGCGCAGTATGCGGCTCACGATGGCGTTGTATTCGTCGGCGTCGTTCGCCCAGTGGACGTGCGCGCCGTTGGCTGTCGCCGCCTTCTCGAACTTTTCGAGATAGTCGGCGAGGTGTGTGATGGTGTGTTTCTTGATGTTGCTGGCAGCCTCTCTGAGGTCTTCCCATTCAGCTATGTTGTGCGCAAGGTTGTCGCGGCGCTCACGGACGCTCCAGAAGGTCTGGTCGTGGCGTGTGACCCTTTCGGCGTTGCGGTTGAATTTCCCAGCCCGTTTTGAATGTTTCGTGCTCATTGTTTGCCATTTAGGATTTCTACGACATGTATGAATCTTATATCTTCTCCGTTCTGCGCGACGAAGGTGCCGGGATGTTTCTTCACTATGCCTTGCATGTGCATCAGGCACGACGAGTCGGGACCGGTGATATACTCGGCGCCGGTGGCGATGTGGCGGCGCAGCTTGTCGCTGCCCATACGCATCGAGACATCCGGCTCTTCGATGGCGAACATGCCTCCGAAGCCGCAGCACTCGTCGGGGCGTTCCGGCTCGCGGATGGTGATGTCGGGCACGAGGGCGAGGAGGTCGCGGATTTTGTTGAACCGTCCGACGTTGCGCTCAGAGGGCGATGCCAGGCCGAGTTCGCGCACGCCGTGGCAGCTATTATGTATGCTGACGGTGTGGGGGAAGCTGGCGCCGGGGAGCGACGCAGGCTTCACCACATCGTGCAGGAACTCCACCACGTCCATCGTGCGCTTCGCCGCCCCGCACTCGTGCTTCACGATGTCGGGATGGAAGAAGCGGACGTATGCGGCGCAGCTTGCCGAGGGTGCCACGACATAATCGTATGAGGCAAAGAGCGTGTCGTAGCTCTCAACCAGTTTTTTGGCTTTCTCCTGAAAACCGGCATTGCCCATCGGCTGGCCGCAACAGGTCTGACGCTCGGGATAATCGACGTCGAGACCGAGACGCGTCAGCAGACGGTAGGTCGCGACACCCACTTCGGGATAGAGGGCGTCAACATAACATGGTACGAATAGTCCTATTTTCATATATTCTTAAAGTTGAGAAGTTGACGGGTTGACAAGTTGACGGGATGACGGGGTGGTTGTTACGGTTGTTTTGTGAGGCGCGGCGTACAGCCACTGCCTCCCGGCGGGCGGATAGCGGTGGTTACAGGGCGGTCAAGAAAGTATCAGCCGCCGCCCGTACGGATGCGGATATGATACTATCTTAACTCTGAAATTCCGGCGCAGAATCGTGCGCGCCTTCCCCCGGCAGGTTGCAGGGCGGTTTTTCGCCGTTTTCCTGTGTTCTGCACATCTCACTGACATTCAGCGAGATACGCGGCATGCATCTTCCCGCCTTGTCTTTATGAGGTCAAAAACCGTGCAAAACGGGTGCAAGATAGTCTGTTTTGCCTCGTCATATAGTCTGTCTTGGCTCGTAAAACAGTCAGTCTTGCAGCCTCACTTTGACTATTTTGCACTGCAAGACACTCAAAACCACACCACGAGAGCCTGCCGCCGGCACTCCCGACCGCCGTTTCCGACCCTGTAAACATGATTTTCCAGCCTCGGCGGAGGTGCAAGAAAGTGTCAGCCGCAGTGGCTGTATGATACGTTTCGCAACTGTTCTACGGCTATGCGTACGTGTCGCGCAGCGTTTCCGCTCCGGTATCTTCCGCTGTCGGGTTGACGAGCCGGAACCTGCCAACCGGAAGGTGTCAGCCCGTCAACCGTATAGACGACTATCTTGTCTGCAGATATGTGACATGCGTGCGCAGATACTCTTCGACGCCATGCTTGCCGTCGGCACCGCCGATGCCGCTCTTCTTCACTCCGGCATGGAAGCCCTGGATGGCCTCGAAGTGGAAGCGGTTGATGTATGTCTCGCCGAACTCCAGCTCGCGCACGCAGCGTGTGGCGGTGTTGATGTCGTTGGTGAAGACAGACGACGCGAGGCCGTACTCGCAGTCGTTAGCCCATGCCAGCACCTCGTCGATGTCTTCCCATTCGATGATGGGCAGCACGGGGCCGAAGGTCTCCTCATGCACTATGTCCATATCCTGACGGCAGTTGTCGAGCAGTGTTGCGGCATAGAAATACCCTTTCTCGCCTACGCGGTGTCCGCCGCACAGCACCTTCGCGCCTTGGCTGACGGCACGCGCCACCTTCTCTTCGACGCTCTCCAACGCGCGCTGCTCTACGAGCGGGCCCATGTCGATGTCGTCGGCAGAGAACGGGTCGCCCACCTTCACTGCCTTGAATTTCTCAAGCAGCATGGCGGTGAGTTTCTCTTTCACGTCCTTGTGTATGTAGAGACGCTCGGCGTTGTTGCATATCTGGCCGTTGTTGCCGATGCGGCTGTCAATCACCCACTGGGCTGTGGCCTCGA
>CALZMB010000296.1 GCA_945788485.1 uncultured bacterium
CTTGTTCTCCAAAACGGCCATGCTGATTTTCCGCTCGTTACGCTTCACTTCTGCAATCATGCCAGTGTTGTTGAACTCATTGAGGGCTATGAGGTCAAGCTCGTTCTCTCCACGCTTGTCCCACCAGTTGCCAACACGGGTGTATTTGCCGCTCTCCATGACCTTTGTCTGAAACCATCGTTCGAGGGTGCGGCCAGTAAATTGTTCGTAGTTTTCCGTGACATACTGTTGGAGCAGTGCCGTCTGTCCTGACTCAATCAAATCCTGATGCGGATAGATGAACCTGAACCAGAAGCGCAGGAAGCAGTCGTCAATGCTCCATCTTATGTTTCTTGCCCCCTGTTTGCTGAACAAAGGAGTATTCTTGGATATGAATGAATAATCGTCGCATAGGTTGCTAAGATAGGCACCTGAATTCTTGCCAATCACACTGTCTATCTCACTTTGCGTTGTCATTCCAGCCGCAATGAGTTGCAGAATGCTGAAGTACGTGCCATAGTCGCGCCCGAATTCAGACACCAGCAATTCTATGCCTTCCGTAATGAACGGAGAATCCGGAGTGGTGGCATATTTCAGCATTTTAGCGCATGTCGTTGCCTTGGCGTCCATCAGCAGTGCCACATACTTTGCCACTCCTCCTGTCAGCATATAAAGGCACAGCAAATCGTCGGGCTTGAAATTCGGATTGTGGTCTTGCAGTATAAGACGGAGCACATCCGTTCGGAACGGGTTTAGACGTATTGCGGAATCGCGACGCCCATACAGAGGCTCGTCACCGTTCTCGAATATCCGTTTCATTATCGAATAGATTGAACCGCAAAGGATAAGGTTGACAGTCGTCGTGTCCTTGTATCTGTCCCATATATCCTGTATCTCGCTTGGTATTACCTTATTGATACTGAGTACGTTCTGGAATTCATCGATAATCAGGGTGTAATGGTTGTTGCGCCCATACATCATGAGTTCCTCAAACAATGCTCCAAAGGAACTGACCGTGCCGTGTATGTGCATTCCCAATTGCCTCTCGGCTTGCTGCTGAAACTTCTTGCACAGCATCTGTTCATTGTCCTTGGACACATATAGATATAATGATTTCTGTCCTTCCGCACTTTTCAGCAGAAGGGAAGTCTTGCCGATGCGCCGGCGACCAATCATCGTGGTCATCATAGAGTGCGATGCTGATTGCTTCCAGTTTTTGTCAAGCGTATTCAGCTCATATTCACGGTCATAGAATTCCATGCCCAAATTATTTAATTGTCATTAATTTAACAGCCATTAAATTAATAGCCGTTGTAAAGGTACAATAATAGTACCAAACATACAAGGAACAAGTAAAATAATTATCTTTTATTAACCAATTAATTCGTTATTCTTTGTAATAAATCAAACCGCTGCAAAGATACGACTTTTTTCTCATATACATCTATTATCACAGTGTCTTGAATCAATTATTAATGGTGTAGAGAAGACGAATGTAAGTGGTGGGCAATTCATCACCTTCGACGGAAAGAAATGTTTTGAGTCTGACAAATATGGAAACAATGTAGGCAATGGCTCTATGGCATACGATATGGAAGTCAGCAATAAAACAGGATTGAAAACATATTGGGGTTTATGCTATTGGAGCAAGAACGCCTACATGAAATTCAATGCCGACAAGTCGTTGATGAATTTCACAAGTTCATTTGTTTGCGACTTATTTGGAACGAATCCCATAAAAGTCATTACTTTTTCGGAATCAAATCCCCAAAAGTTATAACTGTTTCGGAAAAGCGCATGGTTTCATTCCTGCCTTTCGAGCGTGACAGCCATTATGCCTGCCACGATGTCGTTAGAGAGTGTTTCGAGGCGCAGAGAGCGGAGGCGGAGGCGCGGGTTGAGCGGCATCTTCAGTATGACGCCGGCACCGTGGCGGATGTCGCGTTCTGTGCCGAGCATGAGGTCAGAGCCGCTGCCGGAGGCTGATGGCGTTGAGGCGGCTGATGGCGCGAGGGCGTTGATGTCGCGTCCGACGGCGCCGTTGTCCAAGCGGAAGCGCAGGGGATGGCGCGGGGCGGTCCAGAAGGCGTGGCTGTCGTAGTTGTACGCCTCGTTGAGGGGACACCAGTTGACGGGGTTCTCGAGGCGGAGCGTGTCCTGGCTGCCGTTGTCGTAGGCGGCGATGATGAGGGCGTTGTCGATGCGGCTCTGCATGTTGTTTGTCGTGCCGGCGAGCATGAGATAGGCTGCTGACGCGCCGCGTGTCGTGCCGCCGTAGGGCGAGCGGCGCGGGATGCCGATGTCTATGGCGTCGGGGTAGTTGTCGAAGAGCGACGTGTAGCAGATGTTATACCCACGGACGGGGAGGAGGAATCTGACGCCGCGGCGTGTGTCGAAGAAGCCTTTTTCTGGCGTTCGGGGCAGGGGAGCGACGGCTTGGCGCAGCCCGTCGTCTTCTATCTCTGCCGTCTGCTCGGGATGGCACCATTGCCCTATGCCCTGAACGGGAATCTGCAGCGTGGTGTAGGGCGAGCGCGGCGAGAGGTATCTGTTCTTGAACACGTCATCGACATTGGCGTTGTATGCCGTATGCAGGTCGATATACACATGACGGCTTTCCGCGCCGGGCGTTATGTCGTCTAAGCCCATCATGCTGAGATAGCCGGGCGAGGCAGCCGCGTCGCGTGCCGCGGCGGGTTCGGCGTGGCGTATGGGCTGTGGCAGCAGCGTGCGGTCGATGACGATGGTCTGCAGGCTGTCTGCCGTGCCTGCGACATCGAGGAAAGCGCCGCCTCCGGCATTGGCGCGCAGTGTGATGGCGAGCGGACGGGCGAAACGCTGCGTGACGGTGTAGATGTCTTTCTCTCCCTCGCGCCGGAAGGTGTAGCTGAG
>CALZMB010000297.1 GCA_945788485.1 uncultured bacterium
CGAGGATTTTCCCTATTTTTTATAATTTTGCATCGTATTTTAACGTTACATATCAAAGACACCCCTCAGAAAGCAAGCCGGCAACAAGCCGCAAACCTGTAGCAGATAAAAAAAATAGAAAATGGAATACTACGTTACACATTTCACCATCAACGCCGACGCATCCCTCATGCAGTCATGTCGCGAACTCCTTGCAGACACCGTGGCAGAAGCAGGCTACGAAGCATTCGAAGACACCACTGACGGTGTTGACGCATACATACAGACACAGCTCCTAAACCCAGAGCTGACAAAACAACTCATTGACAACTTCCCCATCGCAGACACCAACATCACCTTCACGTCAGAAGAGGTTGAACAAGAAAACTGGAACGCAGAATACGAGAAAGAAGTCTTCGACCCAATACGTGTCGGAGACACCTGCGTCTTATATGACGCCACAAGTCCAGAAGCCGAACAACTCGCAGCATCGGCTCCTGTCAGCATCGCCATCGACCAACGCATGGCTTTCGGCAACGGAGCACATGAGACAACAAAGATGATTGTCACCGAACTCGTCGCCACCGACTTGAAAGACAAACGAGTGCTCGACTGCGGATGCGGTACAGGCATCCTCTCCATAGTGGCTAAACGGTGCGGAGCGGCACACGTCACGGCATACGACATAGACGAATGGAGCGTAGAGAACACACGACACAACGCGAACATCAACAACATAGAGCTCATCGACGTCCTCCTCGGAGATGTCAGCGTGCTCAGTCACGTCGATGGCGTCTTTGACATCATTGTCGCAAACATCAACCGCAACATACTCATCAACGACATGCCCGAAATCACAGAGACCCTCGCTCCTGACGGCTGCCTCATCCTCAGCGGCTTCTACGAAGACGACATCCCCCTCCTGAAAGAGAAAGCCGAAGAACTCGGGCTTCACGAGACAAAACGCACAACAGACAACAACTGGGCGATGCTCATCTTCAAGAGATAAATGCCCCCGCCCCCGTTCAGCGGGCATGCGCCCGCTGCGCCCCCTCTCCCGCTGCTTTGCCCCTTATGTTCTGTTCGCACTGGTTCGGCCGGCGCGCTGTCCTCAACAAAATGCCAAAAACAATGCACAAGCAACGCCATCTAATATCCCTGGTTCTCACCCTCTTATTCGCCACCCCGACAACGGCACAAGAGGCCTTTGTCGAAGTGTCCGGCACAGCCTCCGACGGCAATTTCGCGCCCCTATGGCTCACATCAAACCGCCAAGGAGTGCCATCACCGTATGCCAACTCCGCCTACGAACGCATCGGGGCATCATACGGCCTCGACCTCCCGAAAGACACAGCACGCAACTGGCATTTCTCTTTCGCGGCAGACCTCATGCTCGCGCAAAACGCCCAGTATAAATTTTTCATCCACCAGCTGTTTGCAGAAGCGAGATACAAAAAAGCCACTCTCACCATCGGACAGAAAGAGCGCACCATAGACATGCGCAACAACCGCCTCACATCCGGCGGACTGTCGCAAGGCATCAACGCGCAACCCATACCCGAAGCCCTGCTCACCGTTGACTATTTCTCCATCCCATTCACCAACCACTGGCTGAAAGCACGCGGACGAATAGGATTCGGAAAGACAACAGACGGCACATGGCAGAAAGAATGGGTGGGCGAAGAAAGCAAGAAACGCTACACATCAAACATCCTCTACCACGAAAAAGCCATAGTACTGAAGATAGGACGCGAAGAAATCTTCCCGCTCACCTTCGAGCCGTCACTGCAGATGATGACACAATTCGGCGGCACATCATACAACGCCTACGGCAGAAACCATTCCGACGGCGCACCCATCAAACACCCCGAAGACCTCAACGCCTTCTGGCACGCCTTCTGGCCCATGGGAAGCGAAGACGTCACAGACGGCCTGCACCCAAACTCCGCAGGAAACACCGTCGGCTCATACAATATCGCCCTCACATGGAATGCACCGACATGGAAAGCACGCGCTTACTTCGAACGCGTCTTCGAAGACCAATCCATGCTTACAGTGCAATACGGCATCTTCGACCATCTCCTCGGCATCGACTGCCAACTGCCTCAGAATCCATACGTCAGCAACATCCTCGTCGAACACCTGTCAACAACCGACCAGGCAGGACCCGTATATCACGACAGCACACCGAACATGCCCGAATCCTACACCGGCATAGACAACTACTACAACCACGGCTTATACGCCGGATGGCAGAACTGGGGCATCAGCATGGGCACCCCGCTCATCACATCTCCCATCTACAACGACAACCACACACTGCAGTTCTACAACAACCGCGTCAAGGCATGGCACATCGGCATCGACGGCAACCCCACGCCATGGCTCTCATGGCGCATGATGGCGACATTCACACGCAACTGGGGAACATACGCACAACCCTTCGACGACATCCTCTCACAACAATACTATCTGGCAGAAGTCACCACACTGCCACCCTTCGCCAAAGGATGGAAAGCCACGCTCTCACTCGGACTTGACCACGGCGACGTACTCGGGAACAGCCTCGGAGCACAACTCACCATACGCAAGACATTCTCCTTCTGAGAGACAAAATCACACAAGAAACCAAACATAAAGCCACACACAAACCCACCATATATATGAATCAGAAAATCAAAAGATTACTAACACATACAACAGCCCTCCTCACCATCCTCCTCACCATCTTCCTCGCCTTCACAAACTGCGAGAACAAATGGCCCGACAACGGACACCTTGACGGCATGTGGCAACTCATGTCCATAGAGCAGGACGCCATCGTGACAGACAAGAAAACAGCCAAGGTCTATTGGTCAGTACGCGCCAACCTCG
>CALZMB010000298.1 GCA_945788485.1 uncultured bacterium
CGAAGCGGTCGGATTCGCTTGCGATCTGAGCCAGAGGCGAAGAACACGAGGACATAGTCCTCGGACCCAAGTGGCAGGACGGCTGTCTGAAAGACAGTACCTTGCTGTATTTTACTGAAGACAAGGTACTGCCTTCCAGGCAGCCGTTTAGCATAGAGATTCCGAGGGCTTCGCCCCCCGGTTACGACCGCTTCGCTTAGTACAGCCTTCCAGGCTGATCAACTTGTCAACGTAAATAACTATCAACTCGTTTACTTGTCAACTCGTTTACTCGTTAACTTAAATAACTATCAACTCGTCAACTTGTTTACTCGTTTACTTGTTAACTATAAAAATCAACTTGTCAACTCGAATCATTTTATATTATCCACCCACGAGAATATTCTGTGCCATCTGATGCCGTTGAATCCGCCGCGGTCAGGGTCTGACGACCACCAGATGAATAGCGGTTTGCCTACGATGTGGTCTTCAGGCACGAAGCCCCAGTATCTTGAATCGGCGGAGTTGTGGCGGTTGTCGCCCATCATCCAGTAGTAGTCCATCTTGAACGTGTAGCTGTCTTGCTGCTTGCCGTTGATGATAATCTTGCCGTCGGCGGTCACTTCAAGGTCGTTGCCCTCGTAGGTGCGTATGGGGCGTTCGTAGATGGCGATGTTGTTGATGTCGAGCTTTATGGACTTCCCTTTCGCCGGAATCCATATCGGCCCGTAGTTGTCGCGTGTCCAGTGTGTGCGTGCGTTGAGCGGGTAGAGGTCGCCTGTCGGCGCGTCTTCGTTGAGTTGTATGCTCTGCACGATGTCTTTGCGCGCCTTCAGCACTTTTGCGGCATGTTTTGTGAGCGGCATGCAGCCGAGCTGGTTGAGCTGCGTGATGTCTTCAACGGATATGGAGAGTTCTTTCATCAGCTCGTCGGGCATCTGCGCCTTCAGTTTCACATAGTAGGTGTATTGCACGTTCTGTGGCTCTTTCAGCGCTTTGCCGTCGGTGTAGATGATGCGGTTCTTTATCTCGAGTGTCTGCCCGGGCAGTCCCACGCAGCGTTTCACATAGTTCTCGCGGCGGTCAACGGGGCGTGTGATGATGTCTCCGTATTCGTTCGGGTTCTGTTTGATGTATTCCTTTCCGGCGTTGTAGAACGTTTCGAGCACCTGTCTCTGCTGCAGCGTGCTGAGGCTGTCGATGTGTGTATCGACCTGCACGAGCTGCTGTCCGAACGAGTACGCCATCTGGTAGAAGTCGGCAGCCTGCCATCTCTCGTCAGAGACGAGGGTGTCGCCTGCCGGATAGTTGAACACGACGATGTCGTTCTGCTCTATCTTGCCGAGGCCTTTCACGCGCCGGTATTCCCATTGCGGCCATTCGATGTACGATTTGCATCCGAAGAGCGGCATGGTGTGCTGGGTGAGCGGCATGGTGAGCGGTGTCTGCGGTATGCGCGGGCCGTAGCTGACTTTCGACACGCAGAGGTAGTCGCCTGTGAGCAGCGATTTCTCTAACGAGCTTGACGGGATGACGTAGTTCTGGAAGAAGAAGAGGTTGATGAAATACACTGCCACGAGAGCGAAGACGAGAGCATCTACCCACGACATGATGAATCGTGTGGGACCTTCAGCGTCTTTCCACCATTGCCAGTTTATCTTCTTCGAGATGTATGCGTCGTAGATGAACGGCAGCACTACGAGGCCCATCCATGATTCCACCCAGTAGAGGAAGAGGAGGTAGAGCAGTGTGACGATGATGAACTTCGCCCATTGCATTGTCTTGTTTTCTTTTTTCTTTATCATAAAGTGTCTTGTTTTCTTTCTTAGACATCGCTTTGTGGCTGAAAACTACAGTCTTCTGGTGAAAAAGTTCAGCCGCAGCTATGCATCGTCAGAATTTGAACATGTCGTCGATGGTCAGCAGCCCGGAGTGCTTGTGCGTGTATTCTGCTGCGAGGACAGCCCCGAGCGCGAAGCCCTGCCTGCTGTGCGCGTCGTGTGTGATTGTTATGCAGTCAGCTTCGCTGTCATATTTGATTTGATGTATTCCGGGCACCTCACCTTCGCGTATGCTGTTGATTGTAAGTTTCTCAGGGTCGTTGCCTTCTGCCGGCGTTACAGAGCCGTCGGGGTTCTTCACCGTTCCCGTCTGCCATCCTGTCTTCCGGTCGAGCCGTTCCACTATCTGTTCGGCGAGTGTGATGCCAGTGCCCGACGGGTGGTCGAGCTTGTGTATGTGGTGTGTCTCTGTCTCTTCTACGTCATATTGCGCGAAGGAGTTCATGATGCCTGCGAGATATTTGTTCACGGCAGAGAAGATGGCTACGCCGATAGAGAAGTTCGATGCCCAGAAGAGCGTCTTCCCTTCTTCGTTGCAAGCCTTGCGCACGTCGTCGCCGTGTTCGCTGAGCCATCCGGTAGAGCCTGACACCACTTTCACGCCAGCCTTCCATGCCCGCAGGTAGTTGCCGTATGCGACGTGCGGCGCGGTGAACTCTATCGCTACATCGGCGGAGGCGAACTCGGGCGAGTTGAAATCCTCCTGGTTGTCGATGTCGATGATGCTTACTATTTCGTGGCCGCGGCTGCGAGCTATCTGCTCTATCATGTGGCCCATCTTGCCGTATCCTATAAGTGCTATTTTCATACTTTTAAGTTTGTCACCTATAATAATTTAAAAACTCATGAGCCATGCCTTCAGTTCCTGCAGCATCTCAGCGTGGAACTGGAACGACGGTCTGATGCCCCATCCGTGTCCGCCGGTGGGATAGACGTGCAGCGAGGCGGGCACGTCATGCCTGTAGCATTCAAAATAGTAGTTGAAGCCGTTGGCTGCCGGCACCACCGTGTCGTCGTCAGAGAGTGCCACCC
>CALZMB010000299.1 GCA_945788485.1 uncultured bacterium
GCTGTCAGACAACAGCAACCGCCGCATCTCCGTCACTCCAGAGAGTGAGGAGAAGAAGCCGCGAAAGCCGCGCTCTGCCTCTTCGTCCAAGTCTTCCGCCTCTCCGTCCAAGTCCTCAGCCGCGTCGCGCAAGGCAACCTCTTCCTCCAAATCCTCCGCTGCGACAGCCACTTATGCTGTGCAGGTGAAGGAAGGCGATACCTGTCCGCTTTGCGGCAAAGGCGTCATCATACGCGGCCGCGCCGCTCTTGGATGCAGCCGATGGAAAGAGGGTTGCACGTTTGTGCAGAAGCCAGAGCAGTAGTCGGATTGTTCGCTCGTTGTGTTTTAGAACCTGACAAACAGTAGATTTGTGTTTTTCAGTGTTTATAATATCCTTTATGACATAAATCTTGCTCGTCGTGAGCAATATGTAGTTGAATGGTTGCAGATTTCTACATCTTGGAAATCTGCAACCATTTTCTTTTTTTTGAACCGACCTATAAGAATTATTCTACACACCTACTTATTCTTGGTCTTGCCTCTCAGTGCAGCACCGTTTTTTTCGCGCTGCCGTCAGAATATCTTGTTATGACAAGTCCTTTTGTCATGTTGTTGGCTCTTCGTCCGTCTGGCGTGTGTCTGCTAACGGCAGCAGGCTTGTCGGCATTGATGTCGCGGCATGCTTCTGTTGCTGTCGTTGAGAGCAGGGATTTGTCGAGAAACGCCACCCTCCGTTTTATCCATGCCTTCAGGTTGCCAATCTCCTCAGCATGGTCCGTTATCGTGGTATAGCTCGGCCATATCCTTCTGCCGTATATCTTCCATGCCACTTCGTTGCGTGCTTCGGCGCCGCAAGCGGTGAGTGTGGCGCACAGGCTGTCGATAGCGCTGTCGATGTTCTTGTCAGAGAATGATGAGGCGCGGTATTCTTTCCACCGTTGGCTGACGGCTTGCGTGAAGCTCGGGTCAGCGAGAAGCTTCTCCCACCAGAAGGGGACGGCTTGCGCTTTTTTCACATTTATTTTGTTGTAGTCATACTGCCATATATCGACGTTGTTGCCGTATGCAATGTCGTTGCCGTATGCGATGTTATAGTCCCAGAGCGTTGTCTGCCAGCGGTGGTCCAGCCCCTCGCGCTCCGCGCGTGTGACGCTGTATTTATACAGATGTGTGCTCAGCCTGTAGCCGTCAATGTTCAGCGTGAACTCCGTGGTGAGGAGATAGTCTATGAACGATGTGACGTTGATGTATCGTCTGTATCCGTTGTCGGGGTCGGTGTAGTCTGTCCGGGTGAACGCCGTCTCCATCTCGAAGATGGCGTTGTCTATGCTTTCCCTCACCTCTGCCGGCATCTCTTTCAGGTCGTCGGGGTCGGGGCTGTCATACTGGTAGTATATATTCAGGCTGTTGTCGGTGTTGCCGAAGATGTTCTTCGGGTGGTAGGTCGAGGTGTAGTATATCTCCTCGTCGTTGCGGTCTATCTCCACATGGAAGTCACCGGTGAGGTCGCCTCCGTCTTCACCCGGGTCGTTCAGGTTGAGGCGGTATTTCCCTTTGCCGGGCCGTTCGGTGAGGATGAACACGCCGTAATACACACCGTTGAGCATCACCTCGCAGAATCTGCTGTGCGGCACGTATGCGAAGAACGGCCTGGCGAGTTCGAAGGTGAGCACGTCGCGTATCATCGACTTGTCGGCGAATGGCGCGAGGAGCACCCAGTCGTTGTCTTTCCCCATGCCGAGGAGCGAGACTTTCGCCTTCTTCCCGCCGTCTTCTAACCTCTGTTTGAGAGTCTTGAAACCATACGGCTTCTTGTCCGATTTCTCGAATGATGTGTTCCCCCTATATTTCAGCCCGATGTAGCCGTCGTAGTCAACTGTCTGCGCTGGATAGGCGATGGTGTCGCCATGGTTCATGTTCCCGTCGCCGTTGTGTATGATTTTCATCCTCGCCGTTATCCTCTCCTCGCGTTCTATGACAGAGCCTAAGGTGTTGATGAAGACGATGGGCAGGTTTGTGCTGCCGATTTTCACTTCGCGGTTGTTTGTCGGCGGGTAAAGCTCGTCAATGCTGACGCCCTGGGCGTGCAGCGCCATGCAGCATAATGCCGTCAGGGTCAGGGTGATTGTTCTTTTCATAGTGCTCATTGTATGTTTTGTTTTGTCGTCAGATAAAGAGGTTCACACAGCCGGTTGCTCTCTTCATATATGTCGCCACGCCTCCTGTGATGACACATAGCATCTTGCGTTTCACGTTTTCCATGTAGAATCTATGTATAGCGGGGTTATTATCTCTTGCGCAAAGATACGTCTTTTTTCACAAATCTCGTGCATCATGCCCGAAAAGATATGATTTGTTAACCAATATGTGTGTGTTTGGAAACACGCTGTTTCAACTATCAAGTGCAAATTGCAGTTCTATGTTGAACTTGCGGTCAAACGCGTTTATATCCTGTCAAAGAATCCCTCGTATTCTTCATCGATAATTTTCCATTCTCCCATTTTGCGCCCACCTACACGAGCTATCTTTCCTAATTCTTGAAGTCGTCTCAGGTATTTTTGAACCTGGCGGGGTGAAAGATACATGCTCTCGCTCATTTGTATAGCGCTGATATGGGGATTTTGAGAAATCAACTTGTATATTTGGCGACTTGCTTTTATGAACTCTTTTGCGAACTTGGACGATTCTTTTATGAACTCTTTTATGAACTCTGCTGGCTCTTTTATGAACTCCAGTTCTTGAGATTCCCTGCCCGTGGTAATAATATTGTCACTGGAGTCGTAATTCAAGTTCCATAGAGTCACGTGAAATTCAGAAGCATTGGAGGTGAATGCTG
>CALZMB010000300.1 GCA_945788485.1 uncultured bacterium
AGCGTTGTCGTTCACTTTGTTGTTGAGCATCTGTCCGGCTGCGTCGTTGGTGCGGTTGAGGTTTTGCGTCGCGGCATCCTGTGTGCTGCGAGCGAGCACAGACGACATGGCGCGGTTCTGCAGGCCTCCTCCGCACGAGAGTACGCGTATCGCCAGCATATATGATGCGCCGGCGCTGTTCAGCAGGGCGAGTTTCGAGAGGCTCGCTCCGTCGCGGTTGCCGAGCACTGCCATGTCCTGCGTGCGGTTGCGCAGTGGGCCGCGGCCCTGGTTGTTCAGCACGGCGGCGACATGCTCTGCCACCTGCGAGACGTTGTTGAGGGCAGCGACATTGCGCGCCTCAAGCGAGATGAACGACACCTTGTTCTTCAGTCCGCGGCTGAAACTGTTGCCGAGGGCGGTTTCTAACGTCACTTTGTTGAAGATGAACTTGACGGTGGGCAGGGCAGAGACAGCCGCCATGGCGTTGTTCCAGAACTCCATGCGCTCTGCGTTGGCGTTCAGCGCGGCATCCTCTGCACAGTAGGTGACCCATGCGCCGAGGGCGTTCGACACTTTCTCGTTCTCGTTCTCTTCGATATATTCCGCCATTTTATCGACCATAGGGCCGCAGTCGAGAATCTCTTTGTCGAGAATGGTGAAAGCGAGGAGCGCGTTGTTCGACACCTGTTCGTAGGCATCTGATTTCTCGCCTTTCAGCACAAGTTCTGTCTGCTCAACTAAAGCGTTGTAGCTCTTCTTCGCGTTCGATGTCTTGCGTTTCAGCGCTTTCAGCTCGGCGTTTGCGTCGGCAAGCTCTGCTATGCCCTCGGTTGCGGCTATCGACGCGTCGGCGAGAGAATCGAGCTGATCGACACGGCTGCTCAGCAGAATCGCTGAGACGACGGCTTTCTGCTGCAATGCCGAATCAGTCTGCAACGCTTCTTGATAAGCCAGAATCTCCGGGTCGGGCTCCTGAGTGTTGAAGAGGTTCGCCTTGCCGATGTTGCCGCTCATGAGAGCATCATCCTGCCCCGGCCAACCGAAGTATGCTCCACCTACATAACCTGCTGCCAGTAGTGCTATCCCAGCCACTACAGCGACTGAATTCTTCATTTTCATGATGCAAAGATTTTATATGTTTTTATCAAGAGAGAAAAGTCGGAACATGAAAGTTGCTGACAAAATTAATCAAATTATCTGAAACTCACAAGATTTAAGCCTAAAAATAATGTACGCGCGAGCATTTTTTTGCAAAGCAGCCTCGCCGCACGCCGTGCCGGAAGACTGCTGGCAGTGGACGGGAAAGCCATTATCGTTTCTGAAGACAGCATTGAGAAGCGAATGGAAAAAACATACTGAAACGTCTGTTTTTGCCGATTTAATCGAGAAAAACGTCTTTCTTCATCTCTTCAGGACAGGATAAAAAAGTATCAGCCGACGGCATAAACAATGTGGGTATGATACTTTCTTGACTGAAGAAAACTCAACGAGAAACGCGCAGGGATGAGCAGCAGATTTTTCAGCGGGATTTTCACGATTTTTCGGAAAGTGATGTCATAATGCTGACAATCAGGAAGATACGTCTTTTCCAGTCTATAGAAAATATTAAAAAGCCTGTTTTACGGCATAAAAAAAAGGCTTCTCGGCGTGCAAAACGGGCTGTTTTGCAAGCCAAGAAGCTCTATTTTATGAGCCAACTTTGACTATTTTGCCGTCCAAGATAGACTTAGTGACGATGCAAAACAGTCAAAATGGGAATGCAATATTGTCAATCTTGCACTACGGAATGCTTTTCCGCATCCCCGACAGAAGATTTTCCTGCCGTCCGGGAAGGTGCAAGAAAGTGTCAGTCTGCCGGCTGCATAGTATCTTTTTATGCGGTTTAGTCGGGGAAAGCCTGGAAGGCTGTACTAAGCGAAGCGGTCGTAACCGAGGACAAAGTCCTCGGTATGTCTATGCAAAGCAACTGCCTGGAAGGCAGTACCTCGTTCTCAATAAACATACTGAAAGGTACTGTCTTCCAGACAGTCGTCCTGTCATTTTTGACCCGGGACTGCGTCCCGGGTTACGACCGCTTCGCTTAGTACAGCCTTCCAGGCTGATCTTGACCTACTTTGTAAACTTTATCCAGTCTATATCGAGGAAAGCGCCGTCGTTTGAGACAGAGGGGCGTGAGTTGTAGAATCCGAGCTTCGCGCCTATCCATTTGCCTTCTTTCACAGTGAAGGGGTCGCCTACGGCCTGGTATTTCTTGCCGTCGAGGCTGTAGCTCATTTGCGCATACGACTTGATTTTGTTGCCCGTGCCTTTGCTGCTCACCTTCACGCGAACATAGATGTATGGCGTCGCGCTGCGCGGCTGCGGTATGTCATCAACCGCATATTTCTGCGTGTAGGGCTTGTCCAAAGGCGTGAGAGAGACAGGAGTGTCGGTGACGACCTTCTCTTCCGCGCCCTTCATGGCATTGGCGCATGTGACGTATCTGAGGCGGCAGCCGTCGGCGACGGTCACGAATTTCAGCGCGGCATAGTCCATGCCTTTGATGATGAAGCCCGCCTCTTCGCCCTTCGGCTTGTAGCCGGGGTTCGGGATGAAGCGTATCTTCGCCGTAGCGGTGAAATTCTCGGTGGGGAATTTCTGCAAGATGGCGTTCTGCAAGTCGGAGAGGTTGCGGAAGCCGTCAGGCTGCTGCACGCCGTAGAGGCGCAGGCGCGACTTCTTCGCGTCGCAGAAATACCAATAGTGTGAGTACGGGCCTTCAAACTGCCACTGCCATCCGAGCGAGGTGGTGTTGAAATCGTCGTCTTCCGCCGGCTGGAA
>CALZMB010000301.1 GCA_945788485.1 uncultured bacterium
TCTTCGATGTCAATCTTCATGATTCTGTCGTTGTCTATTGTCTGTGTAATATCCATTGGTTATAGTATTGATTTGCAAGAGAGTTTGGTGTGCCGCATTTGCTTTCGCGTCATGTTTCTGCATACCTTTCGTATCATGGCTTCTGTCTGAATGTCTGCCGATGCTTGCCGCTCATATCCGTATGCCACAACACAAAAATGCTTCTAAGCGTTTCCACAACCTCTTGTAGATTAGAATTATCATACAAATTTACGAATAATTTCGGGTATGGAAAAGCTCAGAAGCAAAAAAAACTGCATTTTTAGGGTTTTTTACCAAAATAATCGCTGTCGTCATGTAAAACCGTTGTGTGAGCATCGAAAGGCGACGCATTGCGAAGAAAGCGTGTGACATTCTCTGCCTCTTTCTTGTATGGCGTGTACATCGTCTCGCTGTCATTTGCGGCGCAGGATGTAAGCTCCGGTCTGTGAGGGATGCTGCAGCATGTAATCATAGAACAGCATCGGCTCGTCTATCGTCTTCTTGTGTATGGACGAGGCATTGATGAGATGCAGCCCGTCAGGATGCCAGGATGCTATTCCGAGATGTGAGACGTCAAGGCCGTTCTTGTTAGTGACGATGGCAATGATGTCACCGTCTTTCACCGTCTCGCGCAGGAGGGCGTTGTCTTTGGAGTTGCGGAATGACGCTTTTGGGATATACGGGATGACACTGCCGCTGTATTCTTTTTCGGTCTGCTTTATCTGTTCGACGCGAAGAGGATTGCCGGACAGGATCTTGTATGCGGCAGCGTGGCGTGACATATAGTTGAGCGACACAGTCTTATATTTCACGTCCAGACCGCGCGCATCGTCAATTGGCGCCTCAATGAATAATCCGTTAGCGACATTGCTTTTCGCCCATGTGGTGAAATAGTGTTTGCGCTTATGGTATGCCACCTCGCCGTCGAGATACCTTATCTTCTTCAGGTTTTCGCAGAAATCAACGAATGATATGGAATTGCTCTCACTGCATAACGACAACGCCGTGACCACCTCGATGAATGTGCAGCAATCCAGCCCCCTCATATTGACGACAAGGTTCTCTTCTCGTGTCTTGTCAAGTGTGTGGGCATGGTACGGCTTGCCTGTCAATGCTTTTGCAAAGTGCATGATATATTCGGCGGGATGACGTAGTGACGGCGCATGCTTCAGCAGAGTGACAATCTCTATGCTGTCTCTTGTCTCATAGACTGTGCTTTGTGCTTTTGCAGGCAGGGCAAGCAGCACGGTGAGAGCTAAAAGGTGTATGCGTGTATGGCGTGATATAGATGGCATCTGCGTATGTCTTTTTCTGTGTGCAGCAGGGCGGGTCTTCAGAACTCAAACACCTTTCCAGGCTTGCGGTATGGTTTCTTCTTCCCGAAATTTATGCCGCCGTAGATGTTTAGTGTGCCGAAGAGATTGTTTATCTTTATGTGCGGTTTTGAATATGTGTACGAATGGATTTGCGCAGAAGCTCCGGCAAAGAAGCGCGTGTTGTTCCACACTATCCCCATTCGGCCTACGCCGTCAAGGCTGATGTTCGACAGCTTGAAATCGTTGAAGATGTTCCCGACGCTGAAAGATTCGCCTTTTGAGATGTTATAGCTCAACGCCAAAGTCATGGACGTGCTGAAGAGCCAGTTGCGAGCAAACACCCAGTTGTATGAATATCCGCCATAAACAGAATAGCAGTCATAGTTCATCACATCATTCAACTGGCTCTGTGTAAACTGCGGCGTATAGCCGATTATGTTTCTTGCAAGAAAGTTGTCAAGCGCCTGCCAGTTCATGGAAATGGTATAATGCCCGTAGCCTACCCCGAACAGCGGCGAGCCGGACGACTTCTTCTGACATGTGCTCTGGTTGTAGGCAGCCGGATAGCTGTGTTTCCGGTGATTCGTGATGTAATACAGGTTGAAACCCCAGTATTTCACATGGAAACCGTCAAATTCCTGGTCGTTGATATATTCCTTTACGTTCTTGTTGTCCAGTTTGATATTCAGGTATTTTATGCGGAAATTGTTGTTGTCCCTGAAATAGAAGTCAACGCCAAACAATGATGTATAAAGACTCAAGTTGAAGGTCTTTTTCATGTTTCCAAGATACAGGTTGTTGAGCTGCAGGGTATATCCGAGGAAAATCAGAGAGTAGCCGACGTATGGACCGATAACCGTGCTTATGTCGGGCGAGAGCTCTATCCTCTCCTGGTCGTTATAAGTCAGCGAGTAACGCTCAAAATAGTTTGTCACCTGCCCCATCGCCTGAAACTTGTAATGCTGCGGCTCTATGTACAGTGTGTCGAAAGTGTTGAACTCGTTGAAAAACTTTTTTGTGCCGTAGAGCAACGACTGGAAGAATGTCATGTGTTTCTTCACATACACCTCTTCAAGCTGCTGCGGGGCAACCACCATACGTTGCGCCTCGAACAACGGATACACCGTTGTGGATATCAAATCTGAGAGCTTGCAGGGAAGCGTGTCTCCTTTGGAGCCCTGACAAATGGAGTGTATGGAGGCTATGCTGTCAGAATCCTGTAAGGCTATATCTACAGCCGTCTTGTCGGAGCCTTGCGTGGTTCCGGCTGCAAAGAACATAAAAGATAATGTAACAAACAATAAACGAAGAGTTTGGAACATATTGGCGAAATATACTATAGGCGGGTTCAACAAATGCCCACCGTAAAATCAACGAGTATTTATGTCATAACGTTTTGCCAACTTTTGGATTCTTTTTGGCGGTTGACTTCGTCTTCCTCCTCCTCGCAAGGCATAA
>CALZMB010000302.1 GCA_945788485.1 uncultured bacterium
ATTAGCATAGACTTTCCGAGGGCTTCGCCCTCGGTTACGACCGCTTCGCTTAGTACAGCCTTCCAGGCTGGTCGTGACATATTTTTATAGTTTTCACTTATCAATCTCTTGATACGCAAATTTATTGATTACTTATGTAACTTGAATTATATAGACAGTTATCCACACCCTATATAACAACCAAAAAAAAGAACCGACATATAATGATAAAGACCATCATCTCGACAGCACTGCCCGCCGACGAACACTTCAAGATAGAGAAGAACGTCTTCTCTAACGGCAAGGGGAAAGGGCGCGTCTGCATCGTCACCGGCACCCACGGCGACGAACTCGAAGGGCAGCTCGTCGCCTTCTATGTGGCAAAGAGGCTGCGCGAGAACCCCTCCGCCCTCAACGGCACAGTGGAAATCTACCCCGCCCTCAACCCTCTCGGCATCGACACCATACAACGCGGCATACCGAACTTCGACCTCGACATGAACCGCATCTTCCCCGGCAGCCCCAACGGCACGATGGCAGAGCAGACCGCCTTCGCCATACTCGAAGACCTGAAGGGCGCCGACCTCGTCATCGACATACACTCCTCTAACCTCTACCTGCGCGAGACGCCGCAGGTGCGCATCAACGTCAACGACGAACAGAGCCTCGTGCCCCTCGCCGAGATGATGCGCATCGACTTCATCTGGGTACACGACGCGGCGACGGTGCTCGAAGCCACCCTCGCACACTCGCTCAACTCCACCGGCACGCCGTGCCTCGTGGCGGAGATGGGCGTAGGCATGAGGGTGAACCACAAGATGTGCCGCCGCCTCACCGACGGCATCTTCAACCTCATCAGCCACCTCGGCGTGTGGACAGAACCCGTCGATGTCTCGCATCTCGCCGAGCCCATGGTGTGCAAAGGCGACAGCGTGGAGTTCCTCAACGCCGACACCTCCGGCGTCTTCCTCACCGAGAAACGCACCGGCACATACGTCAGCCAGGGAGAGTGCATAGGGCAGATCGTATCGCCCATGGAAGGCATCGTGCTGTCAGAAGTCGTCGCGCCATGCGCCGGCTTCCTCTTCACCCTCCGCGCCTACCCTATCGTCTATGAGGGAAGCCTCATGGCACGCATCTGCCGGATATGACAAGGCAGAGGCAAACACCTGAACAACAACACCAGACCAGACACCAATAATGAGAAAAGAAATACTGTTTGAGATGACATCACCCTACCGTGATGCCTTCCGCATACGCGGCTTCCGCTTCGGCGCGGGCGAGAAATGCGTCGCCATCGTAGGCACCATGCGCGGCGACGAGGTGCAGCAGCAGTTCATCTGCTCGCAACTCGTCAACGAGCTGCAGAACATCGAACGCCGAGGCCTCATCGCCGAAGACAAGAGCATACTCGTCATTCCGACCTGCAACCCCTTCTCGCTCAACATCAACAGCCGCTTCTGGGCGATGGACGGCACAGACATCAACCGAATGTTCCCCGGCTACGACCGCGGAGAGACGACACAACGCATCGCCGACGCCGTCTTCAGCCACATCAAGGACTTCCGCTACGGCATACAGCTCGCCTCGTTCTACGTCCCCGGAGAGTTCATCCCGCACGTCAGGATGCTGAAGACGGGCTACGAAGCCATCGACGACGCACATCTCTTCGCCATGCCCTACATCACGCTGCGCAAGCCGCTGCCCTTCGACACCGCCCTCCTCAACTACAACTGGCAGATATGGGAGACGCACGCCTTCTCCATCTACTCCGGGCACACCGAGACGATAGACGCCGAGACATCACGCCTCACGCAAGACGCCATCATGCGCTTCCTCCATGCCGTGGGAGCTGTGAAGACCCCGTTCGACACCCTCGCCTTCCGCTCCGTCGTCATCGACGAGAAAGACCTCGTCACCGTGCAGGCGCATCACGCCGGCATACTGCAACGCACAAGACACGCCGGAGAACATGTGAAACCGGGCGACACCATCGCCAGAATCATCGACCCGCTCGACGGAGCCATTCTCGAAGAGGTGCGCTCAACCGTCAACGCCACCATCTTCTTCTCTCACCACAAACCCCTCGTCTATCAGAACGCCCTCCTCTTCAAGCTACACCCCTGCAACGGATAGCCAAGCACGCAGGAAACGACAACTACGTGCAGCAAAAAGCAGGCCAAGAGGTAAAAAATCTTGACAAACGAAAATCGTGATTTTAACACTTCAGACAGTGTGTCCTGAGCCAAAGGGCACACTTTTTTTCGTCCTTTCTACACAAGACAGACACTCGCAGACTGCAAAATAGTCAAAATGACGCTCCAAGATTGACTGTCTTGCAGCGTAAAACAGTCTATCTTGCAACATGAAATAGTCTATCTTGCAGCGTAAAATAGTCTATCTTGCAGCGTGAAACAGGCTGTTTTGCCTTACATGAAAATATAACATCTTGTGATACAACGCTTTACGCCAACCGCCGGAGAACCGTCTGTACGCCGCCGAGACGACAGCCGAAATCCTGTACGCGATTCTCCGCAATTTGAAATCACAATTTTATGTGGATTTTTCACGACAACAGTAAAACCCTGTGTAAGTTCGACTCACAAAAACCAATATAAACCCCTTGAAGATGATGGGGCGGAGCCCTGCTGTCAGTCTTCTGCTTTTGGTCTTATAAGAGCCAGCTCTTAACGCCCAAAGCGGAAGACTGACAGCACCTTCTTTCACAAGGCTCCATCATCTTCAAGGCGATAAACAGACGATAAACATTTATTTAGTTGACGAGTTGA
>CALZMB010000303.1 GCA_945788485.1 uncultured bacterium
GCCATGAATAATCCTGAGACATTCAAGGCTGTCGTTGCTAAAGTGAAGTAATAATTCCTTGTAAGGGATATTACAGAAAAGATAAAGCCGCAAGAAAGGTGCTGCCTTTCCTTGCGGCTTTTATCATGCCTTGTATTCATGTCTGTTACCCGTGCTCATACAAGATAGAAGAACCGATTTGAGTGATAACTCAAATAATATCAAAAAACAGACAATATTTTGTAAATAAACATGAATTCTAATATTATCTTCTTAAATAATATTTATTTCTTTGCATTTTCTTGCATAAAACTTGCACAGTTGGGAAATAATGACTAACTTTGCATCGTGTTTTTCATGGTATTAGATTATTAAGGTTAATAAAGATTGGTTGTCGTGAGACAATCAATTTTTTTTTGCCTTTATTTTACTCTACTCTCCCCTGTTTTTTTATTCCTGCACTTACATTTGTTTCGGATTCCTTTTATTGAGTATTTACAAGAAAACACAAAAGAATCAACAAAAACTTTGCTTTTAACATTAACTTTTTTGATTTCATACGATATTATAAATAAACGAACATCAATAATAAAATGAGTAATAGTATGAAGAAGCTAATGTTTATCATGATGGCTATTGCCATTTGTATGGGTGCGGCAGCAGCCAGAAGCAATGAGACTGTTGAGAAATCAGTGCCTGTGCCTCAGTTTGAAAAGGTGTCGCTCACCTCGGGTGTAAATATTAAATATGCGCAAGGAGCCAAATACGAATGTACCGTCATCGCCTCTCCCAGAGATATTGAGAAAATCAAAGTGAATGTCAAGGACAAACAGTTGAATATCTTTGTCGAGAGCGAGAAAAAGAAGATGAACGGAGTGACATTCTGCTCTGCCAATCTCTCAGGAGACGTTGTCGTGAAAGTCACGTCACCTGTACTCACTAAGGTTGACTGCTTAGGCAACGGAGAATTCATCGCCACCACCGACATCAATACGGACGATATAACATTCAAGATGAGCGGCTCGGGCGATATCAAACTGAAGAAGGTATCGGCTGACAACGTGAAGATGTCCATCACCGGTTCGGGAGACATCGAACTGCGACAGGCAAATACAAAGAAACTGGATGTGTCAGTAGCAGGTTCGGGTGAAATTGACATCAGCAAGGTAAATGACAAATGCGAGTATGCCTCGTTGTCTGTTACCGGCTCGGGCGACATAGACGCTATGTTCGCCGGTTGTCAGCAACTGAAATGCAGCATAACCGGCTTCGGCGAGATAGAGCTGAAAGGCAAGGTGGTCAACTACAGCTCGTCGATTGTAGGCACGGGTGTGATTAAAAAAGACGAGCTCGTCATAACAGGCGACTGTAAAGAGAGTGACACAAGCTATCGCACGAAATTCCGCGAGAAGCCGACAACAGTGAGTAACATCAACGCAGAACCATAATTCATACACATGACACAAAGCGAGTTTGAGGCGTTAAGCATTCAACTGCACGCAAAGGCGCACAACGTGGCACGGCGGATGCTGCCGGCAGATGATGCCGACGATGCAGCCGGCGATGTCATGCTGAGCTTGTGGACGCTGCACGACCAGCTGAAAGATAGCGGTCATGCCATGAAACTCGCTACAGTCATCGCCCAGCGCCTTTCGATTGACATTCTCCGAAAGCGGAAGAAGCGGCTTTCCATATTTGCTGATGCCGACAAGGAGATGAATCAATTTGCATGTCAATGGGCGAGCCCTTCTGAGCGTATCGAACTGGAGGACGACGAGAAATGGCTTCTGCGGCAGATGGAGAAACTGCCGCCAAGGGAAATGCAAGTGCTGAAGATGCGGCAGATGGAGCATCGGTCGAACGAAGAGATAGCGCGGCTGCTGGGCATCGGCAATGCCTCAGTGAGGGTGATGCTGTCGAATGCACGCAAGAAATTGTTCAACGAAATTAAAAAGAAGAACAGACAATGAAAGATATTGCAGAGTTGTTAGACAGGTTTATTGACGGCGAGACATCTGTGGAGGAGGAGACTGCTCTGGCAGATTTCTTCCGCAATGCCACTGATGCAGACAAACCGGCAGATATGCTTGATGAGGACTGGAAGGCATACAGGGAGATGTTCCGCCAGTTTGACGAGGGCTTCGATGGTGCCAACACTGAAAGAGTGTCCGCAAACAGTCGCCGTCATCTATGGTTCTGTGCGTCAGCCGCTGCTGCCATTGCTGCCATTGTCATGGTCTTTATGCTTAATATTGGCGGGGAGCAAACGTCTCATGCAGTGGCTGAGGCAGAATCGCCAGACACAGCAAAAGCCATTGCGGCGCCTATAGATACGTTGCATGACGGCGGTGCAGTAACCTCTCCCTCTCCCTTTCATAGGGCGAAGCCAAAGAAGCGACGCCGTTTGCCCTACACCCCTCCTGTTCCGAGAAACCTGATAGCCAAGGCTGCCGCTGCAAACGGCATCAGCGAAGAGAGCATGGCTGTGACGCTTGAAGAAGCAGAGCGTCTGATAAATGCGATGACTGTCTATCAAGAACTTAGAATTAACGAGATTTGCAGTGTAGAATATCAAGAAGAATATTAATTATCAGTTGACGAGTTGATTCTTTCAAGTTGACGAGTTGACGAGTTGACAAGTTAACGAGTTGTATGTAATGTTATTTCAAAACTTACCACTCAAATACTGTCAACTTGTTTCACTCGTAAACTTGTCAACTTAAAAAAAAGAAATTATGAAACGACAAATCATTTTACTGATTGCCACGATGGT
>CALZMB010000304.1 GCA_945788485.1 uncultured bacterium
TATTCTGCCGTGCTGTCGTTGCGGGGCGGTTTATTTGCTTTCGTTCAGTTCTTTCGCATTGCTTTCCTTTCGTGCTATTCTCCTTTCATAAAGAAAAACGCCAATTACGACAAACAACATCCCAAGACTAATATTAGCACCCAGAATCAATCCCGGAGGAATGAATCTGAACTCTATCTCATGGTCACCTTCTGGCACAACAATCGCAGATAAACCAAGATTCGCTTCATAGATTTCAGTTCTGTTGCCATCTACATAAGCCGTAAAACCGTTGATTGCAGGTACACTGTAGAATACGACATTCTCTCTGAGCATCCTTATCTTTGACATGAAGCCGCATGTCGTACCTCTGAAATAGTTAGCGACATTTTTCCTACGTGCCTGAATGATGCTGTCAACTAAATTCTCCGTGACCAGATTTCCATATTTCAGATACTTTGCAAACAGGGCTTCGTCATGTTGTTCGACTATGATATTTGCAAGCATCTGTAGCGGAACATCACGTTTTGGTTTCAAAGCATTTACTGAATCTAATACATGAACAGGCAGATACGTATCGTATGTAAATCCTAAAGGAATAAAATCTATGTTCTCATACACAGTGTATCCGTTCCCCATGCATTTTCTGTCAAGAAGCAGGCCTTCATGTATTTCATTTTGCAGCGTATCATCATATTCTATATATTCCCCCACAGACATAAGAGCACAGAACGAGCGTAAATTGCAAATAGGAGTGAAAGCCACCTGATGATAACGTGCAACACTATCACACGTCGTGATAAGCCGCCTCACTGAATTGTTCATTATCGAATGGTGCATTTCTATTCCTGGTCGGTTTTTCAACAAAGCCAAGTTTATGTGACGTGCATTATGCCATGTTCTGAACTGCATGTCACTCTCGTTGTATGGCAGACAGTTTTCCGTAGTGTAGGTCTTGACCATACCTTTCAACGGAGAATCTGTCTTCGCAAAATACCAATCTGACCTTTTCAGATGGAAAATAGAAGTCTGTACACAAACAAGAACAACAATCCCGGCAACCAGAAGTTTCGTATCGTTTCGTCGCCTAATACATACGGACATCAGCACCAACTGTATCACGAAGACAGAGATATAGAATAACGCGACAAGTTCCTTTGACTCTCCAACCATTTCTTTCTGACCATAGCCATAAACGAATGACACGACACAACAGATAACTGCTACGCAGACATACAACACCATGTGCCAAACTTCCACATTCTCAGAACGGTCATCAAGCAGTCTGCATGTCGGAAGAATGATGAACAGTGTCAGAGCGTAGCCCCATCGCGTATATTCTGGATTGGTGAAGAGAGTGAAGACAGAATTGATCGGTGTGAGATATGCCACCAATGCCATCACGAGCAACACCGTACACCAATCTTTAGGGCGTCTGAAACAATACACAAAGGCAGCGAGACATCCGACTACAGGCAGACACAAACCACTGCTGGTGAAACTCGACAGTCTGAACAACGATGTAGGTTCTTCCATGATTTGAGGCATGAACAGGTTTCTCATCCTCTCAAGAAAATAAGGCAGAGCTGTGAAATCCAAGCCTGTCAGTATGCTACCGGACATTACGTAATATGTCGGTAGCAAAACAACAGCATCGAGAAGGATGCCAGCCGAAACAAGCAATAAAGCACACATAAAACGATGGAGCCGTATCCGCGCATCTGAAAAGATTATCCTGCATCCTACATAAAGCAATGCTGCAAGAAATGAAGCTACAGCAAAATAATAGTTTATGAATATAACCAAAAACGAAGCCAACAACAGCCCCGCACTTGAGTATCTGTCTTCACGCAGATACCTTTCGATGGAAAGAAGGAGCAAAGGAAAAACAATTATCGGCTCGAAAAAATGATAATAGAATGAATTACATACAGTATATGAAGAGAAACAATACAGCAGACCACCCACACATGCACTGTTCTCCGACACATCCATCTTTCTCAGGTACATTGCTGCGGTGACAAAAGCACAACAATATTTCAGCAATAGTGTAAAGAAAATGCTATGAATGAGCCAATCGTTAGGGAAAAGGCAGTTGATCCATACAAACGGAGACGTAAGGGTATAAAAGCTGTAACTTCCGATGAAATTCTCACCAAAATACGTGTTCCAGCTCCAAAACGGCAACCCGGAAACCAAGAGCCGTTTAGTTTCGAAGATGAACGGGATCTGCTGTTTGACAAAATCGGTGCAGAAGATATAGTCACCATACTGTACAAACAACGGCAGAGCTCCGATTGCAACGGTCATCACAATCAGAGCCATACATATAAAGAGTTTTTTTTTCATTTACGAGAAATATTTATACCTATACCATGTCTTGGATGATATACTTCGGACGGTCTTTCACCTCATTGAAAATCTTGCCTATATATATTCCGACCAGACCGACAGCCACAAGGATGACACCACCAACAAGCCACACTGACAGCATCAACGAGGCCCATCCCGGCACAGCAGTATTGACAATAAGGGAATAAGCGACATAAATACCTATGCACAAACTGATATAGAGGAAGAGAATCCCGATACTTGTAACGATATGCAGAGGTTTCACCGAGAAAGATGTTATGCCATCAAGCGCAAGGGACAACATTTTCTTTAGTGTATATTTCGATGCACCCGCCTCACGTTCGCTGATGACATCATCGACGGTTGTTGACGGGAATCCTATTGTAGGAATAAGCCCACGCAGATACAAGTTTGTTTCC
>CALZMB010000305.1 GCA_945788485.1 uncultured bacterium
TTATCAATACAGCGAAATCATCCGTTCGCTTATGAGCGTTTATTTCTGTGGCGGTTGACTACGTCTTCTTCCTCCTTGCACGGCATAGATTGAGCAAGCTCATCTCTGCTCGTGCTTCGTTCGTCAGTTCATGCACAGAAGATGTCACTACACATCTCATTTACTACCTCTCGCTTCACCAGACACTTCGCACATGCAGTCCGACACGATACTCAGGGCCATAAACTCATACGAAACTTCAATAAATTCATCATGGAGAGGCTTGACGCAAAGAAGTTCGGACTCAAAGCAACAAGCCGCATCAAGGCGTTTGTCTTCAGGTTGACTTCGTCTTCCTCCTTCGCGCCTCATCAATGCTCAATCAAGCTTGGCATTGCGTTCGGCTTGTCGTCGGTTCATCTCTGCGCCAGCAAAGTAGGTCAAGACATCAAGGCAGTATGTGCTGAATATCTATTCATGCAACAACGCTTACGCCAATGTGTTTCAGAATGACTTCGGATAACTCCGACAACTTGCGGTAGCAATACTGCGTATTGCCTCAACTCGCCTCGTGGGGTAAGGGGATTTCATGTCTCTTTATGCTGATTTTCTTTGCGATGAACCATCTTTTGCTGCATTGCCGAATGTTTTTTTATCTTAAGATGGCAGTTGCGGATTTGAGGGAGATAAGATAGTTCTCTATTTCAACTGCATATCATCACCCTTTCACATTCTCGGCAGAAAACGGCAATAAAACTCCGTGACCTTTGCTGTGCTGATTCATCGCTTTCTGAACGTTTGTTGATAAAAACTGTGTTTTTCTTTGGAGGAAAGAAATAAATTATCTATCTTTGTGTGTGATTTACAAAAACGCATAAGTATGAAGTACCCAATAGGAATACAAAGCTTTGAGCAGATACGTGAGGACGGTTACGTTTATGTTGACAAGACGGCATTGGTTTACGACCTCGCGGCGAACGGGAAGATTTATTTCCTCAGCCGCCCTCGCCGCTTCGGCAAGAGCTTGCTCATTTCGACGCTCGAGAATTATTTTCTCGGACGCAAGGAACTGTTCCGCGGGCTTGCCATCGATTCGTTAGAGAAGGAGTGGGCGCAGTATCCTGTATTCCATCTTGACTTCAACGGGAAGAACTTTACATCGCCGTTTGAGCTAAAGAAATCTATCGAGACGTTCGTGGCAAAGTGTGAGGAGAGATACGGCAGGGACGAGCTTGCCGACACATTCGGCGACCGGCTGGCCTACGTTTTCGAGAAAGCCCATGAGAAAACCGGGAGGCGTGTCGTGGTGCTTATCGACGAATACGACAAACCGCTGCTCGACGTGATGAACACGGGCATTCCATCGCCTGTTGTTGAAGGAGACATAAAGACTCTTGAGGACTATAACCGCGAGATGCTGAAAGGTTTTTACAGTGTCTTCAAGCTCACCGACAAGCATCTGCAGTTCGTGCTGCTGACGGGAGTGACAAAGTTCTCGCAGGTGAGCGTGTTCAGCGGTTTCAACCAGCCGAAGGACATCAGCTATGACTCACGCTTCGACGCGCTTTGCGGCATCTCTGAAGAAGAGCTGCTCTCTGTTTTCAAAGAGCAGATAATTGAACTTGGCGAAAGAAACGGCATGACTGAGGATGAGACGATAGAAAGGCTGAAACGTAAATATGACGGCTATCACTTCAGTGAGAGCATGCTCGACGTGTTCAACCCGTTCAGCCTGTTGAACTGTTTAGACAGGAAGCAGTTCCGAGACTACTGGTTCTCAACCGGCACTCCGACATATCTGATGCGCCTGTTGTCAGACAACGACGAAAACATAAACGAGCTTGCGGGGAGATACTATCCTGCCGCAGAATTTGCAGATTATAAGGCAACAAAGCAGAAACCTCTGCCTATGCTCTATCAGAGCGGCTATCTCACCATAAAGGGTTACAACAACAGGCGCGATACTTATCTGCTCGACTTCCCTAACGAAGAAGTTCGTAGCGGAATGGTAGCAGTATTCTCTTCCTATTATTTTGGTGATAAAAACAACTCTTCCACTTGGCTCAACGATATTAGCGACTCGTTGGAAAACGGCGACCTTGAGAAATTCAAGCTCCAGCTGACTGGTTTCCTCTCAAATATCTCTTACCGTTTCCGGCGCAAGAAGGACGAAAGAGAATGTGAGCGCCATTTCCAATACACCTTCTACCTCATCCTGCAACTTCTCGGCAAATACAACACCTACGTTGAGAAAGAGACAAGCCAGGGGCGCATCGACTGCGTGTTGGAATGTCCCGGCTACGTCTATATCTTTGAGTTCAAACTCAACTCCACCGCCGAAGTGGCATTGAAGCAGATCGACGAAAAGGGCTACGCCATGCCATATGCTGCCGACAAGCGGAAGATATACAAGGTTGGCGTCAGCTTCTCTTCAGAGACAGGCTCTGTCAACGACTTTGCATACGAGATGCGGAAATAGTTTCGCCCATCTGTCAGGCTAAAATAATATCATACAGGCACGGCTGATGACACTTTCCTGCACCTTTTCTAATGCATGAAAAGCATGTTTCACGGTGCGGAAAATACGGTTCGGGGCGGCGGTTTGAGTGTTTTGACAGGCAAGATTGTCAAAATGAGGCTGCAAGATTGACCGTTTCAGGCTGCAAGATTGTCTTGGCGAGGCTGCAAGATTGACTGTTTTGGGAGTGTTTTGCACGGTTTTTGGGCGACAGAAAGACATCGCAAGAATCAATC
>CALZMB010000306.1 GCA_945788485.1 uncultured bacterium
GCATTGACAGCAGCCACCTCTTTCTCCATCAGCAGGCCGAGCATCTTGTTGTCTGTGTCGAAATAGTCAGCGATGACAGCGGTGGAAGCGTGCTTGCGGTGAGCAGTTCCGAAAGCGTCCATCACATAGCAGTCAGCGTATGAAGCCAATGTCTTCGCAAACTCTTTCTGGCTTGCCTTCATGGCTTTCTTCGCCTCGTCGTATGCCGGGTCAGCCTTGTCGATGCCTACAGGCTTGCCCTCCTCCTCAGGATAGTAGCGGAGGTTCTCAAGCAGCAGCACCTCGCCTGGCTTCAGTGCGGCGGCAGCCTCCTGTGCCTTGGCGCAGTCGTCTGCAAACTTCACCGGTGTGCCGAGGGCAGCCGCTACAGCGTCAACAATCTGCGAGAGAGAGAGCTCCGGCTTCACCTTGCCTTTCGGCTTGCCCATGTGAGACATGATGATGAGCGCGCCGCCCTTCTCAAGGATGAGCTTCAGTGTGGGGAGGGCGCCGCGGATGCGGGTGTCGTCGGTTATTTTACCGTCCTGCAGAGGCACATTGAAATCAACGCGGACAATGGCTTTCTTGCCGCTGAAATCATACTGATTGATTGTCATAATTCCGAATTAAATGTTATAGTGTTGGTTTTATGTTGTGTGATCACGTTTTGCTTTGCAAAATTACTGTTTTTTTTCGGAAATCAGTCACTCTTTGCTGTTTTTTTTGCTCTGATGACGATAAATTGACATATTTCAAGTCTTTCTGGCTTTTCTATGCCCACCGGCAGAACCCTGTGTCAACAAGGTCAAGTTGACGGCCAGCCTTCCAGGCTGGTTTTCAACTCGTCAACTAAAAGAAACAATTTGAAACTCCGATGCCGAACAAGGCGAAGTCGCCCTTTATCGGGTCGTCGGGGAAACACTCTGCCAGCCTCCTGCTCAGTTTCATGGCGTTTGCCATCGACGTCGAGCGCGACGTGATGAGCCCGAGGCGCGTCGCCTCCTGCACCACATGGGTGTCCATCGGGATGACGAGCGTCCTCTTGTCTATGATGTCCGCCCACAGTCCGAGATCGACGGGCGAGCCGTCTCTCGCCATCCATCTCAAGAACATGCACACCCTCTTGCACGACGATGACGTGTCTTTCGGCACGACGCCCCTGCTGCCTCTCGCCGCGAACGCCTCCGTCAACACTCGTATCGCCTCTATGGCAGTGTTGTCGCGCGCGTTCGTGCTGACGAGGTTCTTCAGCGACCCGTATTCCTGCACGATGTCCGCCAGGGCGCAGAGGAAGCTGTTCATCGTGCGGTTCGTGTAGAGGCGGTAGAAGCAGGCGTCGTTCTCCGGCACCACGTCGGCATACGCCCTTTCCTCAATCCACCGTCTGATGATGCCGTCGCGCGGCAGGGTGCCGCGTGTCCGTATGCTGTAGTCTCTGGCGTGGCTCAGCAGGCCGCCGATTTTCGGCATGAACTGCTTGCGGCTGCCGTAGCTCAGCGCCGCCGCAATGAACGCAAGGAGTTCCTTGTCAGAAACTCCCTCCACCTGGTGCATGAACCATGAGGGGTCTCCGGCAAGGAACTCCTTTGTCTCATATCTCGCGGCGAGGCCGCGGAGATACGTATTCATATCAGTCATATCTTTTGACTTTGTCGAAGGCAGGCGGCACCTCAGCATAGCTCAAGCAAGCTTGGCTCTGCATTCGGTTTGCACTGCCATTCTTCTGCATGAATCAGAGAATGCTCTTCACTGTCTCAATCATGCCCTTGCTCTGAATGTCGTTCAGGAAGCCCTCAACCATATCCGTCAAGCCCGGAATCGTGTTGAGGTCGCCGTGCTCGCCCCATATCCAGTCGGCTGCCAGCACGCCCTCAGCCACTTTGCGTGTGTCGCCAGTAGCCCACAGCCCGGTGAGGAGGTCCATAATCTTCTGGTCGTCGTTAGGCTGTATCGGTGCGCCGTCGGCACGTGTGCCGCCCTTGTAGTATGTGATGATGGCGGCGAGACCGAGCACGAGGCCCTTTGGCAGCTCGCCCTTGCGCTCGAGATAAACCTTCACTCCCGGCAGGTCGCGTGCCTGGAACTTCGGGAAAGAGTTGAGCATGATAGATGTCACCTGATGATCTACATACGGGTTGTCGAAACGCTCCAGCACGTCGGCAGCAAACTGCTGCAGCTCTTCCATCGGCAGGTTGAGCGTCTGCATCAGCTCGTCATACTGCACCTTCTTGATATACGGACCGACAACAGGGTCGTGAAGTGCGTCGCGCACGATGTTGATGCCTGAGAGATAGGCGACAGGCGAGAGCACGGTGTGCGGGCCGTTGAGCAGCGTCACCTTACGCTCGTGGTACGGAGCCTCAGATTCGGCTATCAGCACATGCAGGCCGGCTTTCTCTGCCGGGAACTCGGCACGGAGCTCCTCCACCGTCATGTTCTCCGGACGCTCAATCACCCACAGGTGGAAAATCTCTGCCTGTACGACGAGGTTGTCCTTGTAGCCGATCTTCTCCTGAATCTCGGCGATGTCCTTGCGCGGGAAGCCCGGCACGATACGGTCAACGAGGGTGGCGCATACATAGTTGTATTTCTCAACCCACTCCTTGAAGCCGGCATAGTCGGCGCCGAAGTCGTCCTTCCACAGCTCGACATATTTGTTTATGCAGTCTTTCAGATGATGTCCGTTCAGGAAGATAAGCTCGCATGGCATGATGATGAAGCCCTTCTTCGGGTCGCCGTTGAA
>CALZMB010000307.1 GCA_945788485.1 uncultured bacterium
ACCCACTGACCGTAGGGAGGTAATGCGGTCGTAACCCGGGACACAGTCCCGGGACTCAAATGACATGGCAACTGTCTGGAAGACAGCACCTTGATAGAGATAGTTATAGCGCATATATTGATGACGAGGTACTGCCTTCCAGGCAGCCGTGTCGGCATCTTTTACCGAGGACATCGTCCCCGGTTACGACCGCATTACCTCCCTACGGTCAGTGGGTCCAAGGACAAATCTCGCTTAGTACAGCCCTCCAGGCTGGTAAACAATGCCACAACTGCTTCTCTGGCAGACAGGCCACTGCACAGCATGAGCAGAGAAAGACACATCATACAGGAAAACAAAAAGGAGACCGCCCCGAACACGCTGTGTTGGCAGCATGTTCGGGGCGGTCTCATTATTCATGATAATATCGCAACCACGCAAGAGGCATTGCCTCACGCCAGTACTCCGACCGGGAATCGAACCCGGATCTACTCTTTAGGAGAGAGTTGTTCTATCCATTGAACTATCAGAGCGTGGCAGTTTGCGTTGTGAGTTATTCAGATGACGAGCGTGACGGCTTATCCTACGACAGAGCCGGGCTTTACGTCGGTTGATGTAGTGGTGACGGAGAGTGTGCCGTCGTAGTTCACCGCCGACAGTATCATGCCTTGGCTCTCTTCACCCATCATCTTCCGCGGGGCGAAGTTGGCAACGAAGAGCACTTGCTTGCCTACGAGCTGCTGCGGGTCGGGATAGTATTGCGCTATGCCGGAGAGGATGGTGCGGCCTTCTGGCGTGCCGTCGTCGATGTGGAACTTGAGGAGTTTCTTCGACTTCTTCACCTTCTCGCACGACGTGACAAGTCCTACGCGGATGTCGAGCTTCTCAAAGTCGTCGAATGCGACGTTCTCTTTGACAGGCTCCGGGGTGTAAGCCTCAGCCTCGTTCTTGCGTTTTGTCTCTTCGAGTTTCTGCAGCTGCGCCTCTATGACAGCGTCGTCTATCTTCTCGAAGAGGAGGGCGGGGTCGCCGAGCTGATGTCCCGGAGCGAGGATGTCCATCGTTCCGAGCTGGTTCCAGTCGAAGTCCTGCATGTCAAGCATCTCACGGAGACGTGCAGAAGAGAACGGGAGGAAGGGTTCGAATGCTATCGAGAGGTTCGCTGTGAGCTGCAGGCAGATGTGGAGGATTGTCTTCACACGCTCGGGGTCGGTCTTCCATACCTTCCACGGTTCGGTCTCGGTGATGTATCTGTTGCCGATGCGCGCGAGGTTCATCGCCTCTTTCTGCGCCTCGCGGAACTTATACTGGTCGAGCAGCGTCTCCACTTTCTGCTTCACATCCTTGAACTCTGCCAAGGCGTTGTTGTCGATGTCGAGCAGTCCGGTTATCGGCGGCACAACGCCGTTGAAATATTTCTTTGTGAGCTGCAGCGCACGGTTGACGAAGTTTCCATATATGGCGACGAGTTCAGAGTTGTTGCGTTCCTGGAAGTCTCGCCATGTGAAGTTGTTGTCTTTTGTCTCGGGAGCGTTGGCAGTGAGCACATAGCGCAGCACGTCCTGCTTTCCGGGGAGATCGACGAGGTATTCGTGCAGCCACACCGCCCAGTTGCGTGATGTGGAGATTTTGTCGTTCTCGAGGTTGAGGAACTCGTTAGCGGGCACGTTGTCGGGCATGATATAGTCTCCGTGCGCCTTCATCATGACGGGGAAGATGATGCAGTGGAAGACGATATTGTCCTTTCCGATGAAATGCACGAGTTTCGTTTCGTTGTCTTGCCACCACTTCTGCCACGGTCCCCATTTCTCAGGATTGGCGTCACACAGTTCTTTTGTGTTGGAGATATATCCTATCGGCGCGTCGAACCATACATAGAGCACTTTCCCTTCTGCGCCTTCCACGGGGACTGGTATGCCCCAGTCGAGGTCGCGTGTCATGGCGCGCGGCTGCAAATCCATATCGAGCCATGACTTGCACTGCCCATAGACATTGGTTCTCCACTCTTTGTGTTCTTCGAGAATCCATTGTTTCAGCCAGTCCTGATACTTTCCGAGAGGTAGGTACCAGTTCTTTGTAGGTCGTTTGACAAGTCCGTGTCCCGGGTTGTTCTTGTTTGTCGGGTTGATGAGTTCGTCGGGCGAGAGGGTGGCGCCGCATTTCTCGCATTGGTCGCCGTAGGCGTTCTCTGCTCCGCAGCGCGGGCATGTGCCGATGATGTTACGATCGGTGAGGAACTCTCCTGTCACCTCGTCGCAATACTGTTCTTCTGTTATCTCTTCGAGAGCGCCCTTGTCGTAGAGCGTGCGGAAGAAGTCGGAGGCGAACTGATGGTGTATCTTGGATGTGGTGCGGCTATAGATGTCGAACGAGATGCCGAAGTCCTCGAACGATTTCTTTATCATCGCGTGATAACGATCTACCACCTGCTGAGTGGTGATGCCCTCTTTCTTCGCACGTATGGTGACAGGTACGCCGTGCTCGTCAGAGCCTCCGATGAAGATGACATCTTCTTTCTTCAGTCGCAGGTATCTCACATAGATATCGGCAGGCACATAGACACCGGCGAGGTGTCCGATATGTACGCCGCCGTTGGCGTAAGGAAGGGCGGCAGTTACGGTAGTTCGTTTATACTGTTTCATCCGGGTTGTTATGGTTGCTGTTTGGTTTCTGGAGTGCTTCCTCGCACGAGAAAATAGGGGCTTGTCATTTGGCTGCGGAGCGGAGC
>CALZMB010000308.1 GCA_945788485.1 uncultured bacterium
TCACTGTTTTGTAATATTTCGACTGCAAAAGTAAGAATATAATTTCAATCCACCAAATTTTTCGTTGTTTTTCTTACGTTCAGTGATGAAATTTCATGTTTTTCCGTACTTTCAGGCGCAATGACGATAGGTTTTGCCGTTATCAGCAGATTCTGCGTGCTCCGTTGCCGATATGCACATCATGTATGCGCGGGTCGATGCCGTACTTTGCCTTGTATCTCTCTCTTGCGACAGCGATGAAGTTGTCGTAGAGTTCGTCCCGTACGAGGTTTATCGTACATCCGCCGAAGCCGCCGCCCATGATGCGCGAGCCTGTGACGCCACAGTCTTTTGCTATCTCGTTGAGGAAATCGAGCTCTTCGCAGCTGACTTCATATTCTTTCGACAGTCCTTCGTGTGTGAGATACATCATCTCGCCTACTTTCTCAAAGTCGTTTGCCTTCAGTGCGGCACATACGGCAGTGACGCGGTCTTTTTCTCCGAGCACGAACTTAGCGCGTGTATAGTCTTCTTCCGAAACGAGAGGTTTCACTTCTTCGAGGTCTGCCCATGAGCAGTCGCGCAGCGTGGCAGCGTGTTTGTCGGCTTGTTTTTCGTTGACAGCCTTCACGACATTCTCGCACGAGCGACGTCTGTCGTTGTATGGCGAGCCTGCCAGTTCATGTTTCACGCATGAGTTGACGAGGACGAGGCGGTAGCCTTCAGCCTTGAAAGGCAGATATTCAAACTCTCGTGTGTTGCAGTCGAGGCACATCAGCTTGCCTTCCTGTCCGAAGATGCTTGCAAACTGGTCCATGATGCCGCAGTTGCATCCGATGTATTTGTGTTCTGTTGCTTGTCCGGCGAGCACCATATCCCATTTGCTCACCTTGTTTTCGCCGAAGAGGTCGTTGAGCGCGAAAGCGAAGCAGCTTTCGAGGGCGGCTGATGACGACATGCCGGCACCGAGAGGCACATCTCCGGCGAAGGCGGTGTTGAAGCCTTTCACCTCCACCCCGAGGCTTTGCATCTCTTTCACGATGCCATAGATGAAGCGTGCCCATGTCGTCCTGGGACCTGCCGGGTCGTCAACCTTGAACTCCACGCGGTCTTTCAAGTCGATAGAGTAGCACATGATGGTGTTGGTGCCGTTAGGGCGCAGTTCTGCCATGATGCCGCAATCGACAGCTCCCGGCATGACGTAGCCGCCGTTGTAGTCTGTGTGTTCGCCGATGAGGTTTATTCTTCCCGGCGAAGCGTAGATGTTGCCCGTCTTGCCGTCAAAGTGTTTGATGAAGCGGCTTCTTACATATTCGATTTCCATAGTCTGATTATTTTTTATTATACAGTTAGGCAATTCGGCGCTCATTCTGTCACGCCGAATCGGTAGATGGTTTTCTGTGTATATACATCGCCCGGGTTGAGCACGACCGGAGGGAAATAGGGGCGGTTAGGCGAATCGGGGAAGTGCTGGGCCTCGAAGCATATCGCGCTGCGTTTCGGGAACGTGGCGCCGTGTTGGCCTTTATATCCGTCAGCCCAGTTGTCGGTGTACATCTGTACGCCCGGCTCTGTTGTCCAACATTCGAGTGTCCTGCCGCTTGCCGGTTCAGTGATGCGCGCTGCGAAACTGAGTTCTCCCGCCTCTTTCTTGTTCAGGACAAAGCAGTGGTCGTAGCCGTTGCCGTTTTTCAGCTGTTCGTTGTCAGCGTTGATGTCCTGCCCGATTGTCTTTGGCGTGCGGAAATCGAAGGGCGTGCCTTCAACTTTCAGTATCTCGCCCGTCGGGATGCTTGTCTCGTCGATGGGAAGATAGAAGTCGGCATTCATCTCACACACGAGATTGTCGATGGACGGGGTGGGGTCGGCAATGCCGGCGAGAGAGAAGAAGGCGTGATGTGTGAGGTTGATGATTGTCTTCTTGTTTGTAGTGGCAAGATAGTCGATGACAAGTTCGTTGTCATCGGTCCATGTATATTCTACTGTCACGGTCAACTCACCGGTAAAGCCCTCTTCACCGTAAGACGAGACATATTTCAGCACGAGGGAGTTGTCGCTCATAGGTGTCGCGTCCCATACGCGAGCATGGAATCCTGTCGGGCCGCCGTGCAGTGCGTTAGGTCCGTTGTTGATGGCGAGATTATACTCTTTGCCGGCAAGTGTGAAACGTCCGCGGTTGATGCGGTTGCCGTATCTTCCAATGAGTGTTGAGAGGAATGGCTCGGGAGAATTGATGACATCCTCGATGTTGTCATGTCCCTGTATGACGTTTGCTATCTGTCCGTTCTTGTCTGGCACCATGATGGCGACAAGAGCGCCGCCGTAGTTCGTGACAGCACACTCATAGCCTTTCTGGTTGCGCAGGATGAAGAGGTCGGTCTTCTTTCCGTTGATGGTTGTCTTGAAATCCTTTGACTTCAATCCGCAGATATTATTGTTTTCCATTTTTCTTAATGATGTATTTCTTTATGATAAAATAGGCTGCAGCAAGAGCGATAGCAGCGATAATGAAGATTTTGATGTGTTCGCTGTATTCGTTCACCTTCTCCATCAGTTTGTCTTCCGGCACGATGGTCTGCAGATACCATCCGATGGCGGCCAGCACGCAGTTCCACAGCCCGGCGCCGATGGTGGTATAGAGTATGAACTTGAGGAAGTTCATCTTCGCCAGTCCGGCAGGTATGGAGATGAGCTGCCTGATGACAGGCACAAGTCTTCCGG
>CALZMB010000309.1 GCA_945788485.1 uncultured bacterium
ATGTTCTGTATTTTTTTTTTGATTTGAAATTGATTGAGCAGCTTGATGAACACCCAATATAAATAAATGTGTGAAAACTATGAAATTGATGAGCACCGCTGATTATAGACAATGTGCGAAAAATGCTGCACAAAACAAAGCGATCGGGTTTGGAGTGGGAATGACCAGCCTGGAAGGCTGTACTAAGCGAAGCGGTCGTAACCCGGGACATAGTCCCGGGACCCTGCTGACAGGAGAACTGTCTGGAAGACAGTACCTTTACCGAGATAGCCGTAGCACGTATATGTAGCGAGGTACTGCCTTCCAGGCAGCTGAATCGGCATCTTTTACCGAGGACTTCGTCCCCGGTTACGACCGCATTACCTCCCTACGGTCAGTGGGTCCAAGGACAAATCTCGCTTAGTACAGCCTTCCAGGCTACCAACAGCATTTCTGTATCTGTTGTTTTGCAAGACCTTAGCTCAGGTCGCTATTTTCCTGCAAAGTTAACAAAAATAATCTGTATGGCAACATTTTTTCGGAAAAACCGCCTGCGCGCATGTTATTTTTTTATGAAACACGTTTTCCGGGGTGCGGGACAGATGATGCGAGGGAGGGATGAAAGGGATGAAAATTCACATACGTTAACTGTTTTCTGGACGAAAAAAGTTCAACGGTTTTTGGTGAAAATTTTTGTGGGAGAACCGTCTTTTCTTGTCAGAACATCAAATTTCGGCAAGTTGAGGGGCTGAAAGATACGAATAAGGAGCCAAAACAATACCTTTAGCATGGTCAACAAGTATGTCTTGGCTCGTCATTCAATACTTCTTGCGAGGCAAAATAGTCAATCTTGGACGCTCACTTTGACTATTTTGCGACGCAAAACAGTCGGTTTTGCAGCTTCGATTTCATAACCCGCTATCTCACAACGATATACGCAAAACGCAAATCCACGGCGTATTTGACGGCGAGACAGCGGCCGGTGGTTTTCAGACGAGTATTTCGCGTTAAGCAGTGTAACCGTTTCTTAAATATTGTTTAACCGGGATAACAGACGTGGCATCACGCGGCGGATGCGATTTATAAGACATTCAGAATCACAGCGCAGCATATAGGAACGAACGACTGAAACAATGCAGAGGCGCGTGCGGGTACATCGCGCAACGCTAAAACATGTTTTACAACAAGAAATTCTGAAAACATACAAATTGACATATATCATCCGGAAGTGTAAAAATATGGCAAGATTAAGCGGAAAACACTCTTTACGGCAATGTCAAAATAGTATCATGCTATGGGCAATATTAGCGTAAAAAGCAGGAAAATGGGCAGAAAATGGGGTAAAATATGCAAGTAGAGGTGTAATATTGACGGGGGCATGATACTATTTTGACATAGTTAACGAATGTTTTTTTTATATAAGTTCTGTTACGCATATTAGAATATATTTTCAATTCTCAGCAACTATTCTTAATTTTGCACATACTAACCGTGCCGCGACGGCATGTCAGATACACGTAGAAATTATGTGAGCGATATATTTCACAAATATTTTTTCGTACCTATTACATATTATATATTAACTAACTAAAAAAACCAGTAACCACAATGAACTTTACAATCAGTGTGAAGAGACTGTCGATGCTGCTTGTCGCATGCTTGATATGTCTCACATCGTTCGCCCAAAGTTCTGTCACAGGTAATGTGAAGGACAAGACCGGCGAGCCTATTGTTGGTGCCAGCATCCTTATCAAGGGCACATCAACAGGTACTGTTACGGATGTCAACGGTAACTTCACCGTTCAGAAGGTGAAACCTACCGATGTCCTGGTTATCTCCTCTATCGGCTTCGCTACACAGAACGTGAAAGTCGGCAACGAATCGAAACTTAATGTCACACTTGAAGACGACATGGCGAACCTCGAAGAGGTCGTTGTCGTAGGCTACGGCACGATGAAGCGCAAGGACCTGACGGGTTCCGTTGCTTCCGTGACGGGCGAGGCTCTGGCAAAGAACCCCGTCTCTACCATCGCCGAGGCTCTGCAGGGCCAGCTGCCTGGTGTGAACGTCATCTCTCAGGACGGTCGTCCGGGCGCAACGATGTCTATCCGCGTGCGCGGCGGCGGCTCCATCACACAGTCCAACGACCCGCTCTATATCGTGGACGGCATGCCAGTGTCGCGCATCGACGACATCCCGGCTGACAACATCGAGACAATCGACGTGCTGAAAGACGCCGCCTCGACAGCCATCTACGGTGCGCGCGGCGCCAACGGCGTTATCCTCATCACCACAAAGGGTGCGAAAGAAGGCAAGGCCGTGGTGAAATACTCTACATACTACCAGTTCCGTCCGGCACCCGAGCAGCTCGACGTACAGAGCGCATACGACCACGTCATGCACAACTGGGGCTATGCAACAGCCTACGGCACAAACTACGGCGACGGCGTTGCGAAATACTACGGCCTCGGCTCGGCATACGGCAACCACATCAACGACTACAAGAACGTTGACGTACACAACTGGATGGACGACGTGCTCCGCACCGGCAACATGTGGAACAACGACCTCTCTGTCAGCGGCGGCACAAACCGCACGAAATACTATGCCTCTGTGAACTACTCGAACACGAAGGGCAACCTCATCAACTCCGGCTTCCGCCGCTGGAACGTGAACTTCAAGCTTCAACAGTCGCTGACCCGCAACC
>CALZMB010000310.1 GCA_945788485.1 uncultured bacterium
ATCAACGACCTGCTCGAATATGCGGCAGGAATAGACGTCAGGCAAAGAGGAGAACTCGGAGTGCAGACGGACATCGCAGTAAGAGGCGGCACGTTCGACCAAGTCACACTGCTGCTCAATGGCGTGAACATCTCTTCGCCACACACAGGACACCTAACGGCGGACTTCCCCGTATCGGTCGATGACATCGAACGAATTGAAGTCATTGAAGGACCGGCAGCAAGAGTGTTCGGAACATCGGCGTTCACGGGCGTTGTGAACATCGTGACAAAATCGGCTGAGAAAGAGGACAACGGCTCTATCTCGCATTTTCTTTCACCGTTGAAAGCCACATTACATGCACGAGGAGGAAGCTACGGATATGCCGCAGCAGACCTCAGACTCGCCATGAAACATGAGTTCGGAGGGAATAACGCCCTGGCACACTCCATGTCGGGAGGATACGCACGAAGCGACGGCGCGACGCCGAACTCATTCTTCACCAACTCCCACTTCTTCTATCAGGCACGATACACAGCAGACAACGTCAAGGTCGATGCGCAAATCGGATACAGCTACAAGCCGTACGCGGCTAACACGTTCTACGGCATTGCCTCGACTGACCAATGGGAAAGCAACGAACGCCTGCTCGCCTCGCTGTCCGCGGAGACGCAGATAGGGAAACTGCACCTCAAACCCATGGCTTACTGGAACAGATGGAACGACCACTACCAATGGCACCGCAACGTATCGCCGGCGGGAGAGAACTTCCATCAGGTTGATGTATATGCCCTCTCACTCAACTCATGGCTCGACTCGCCTATCGGAAAGACGGCGTTCGGAATGGAGATGCGCTCTGACGCCATCTGGTCAACAAGTCTCGGAAAAACACTCGAAGAAGACGAATACCGCAACACCGCCGGACACGACGGCACGCCTGAACGGCAATACACGAACTACGACCAGAGGACAAACATCTCCGCATACATAGAGCACAACATCCTGCTCGAACAATGGACCGTCTCGCTCGGAGTGCTTGCAAACCACAACACTGGCCTCGACGAACGATGGAGATTCTATCCAGGCATTGACATCAGCTACAGGCCGACAGAAAAGACAAAACTCTTCGCGTCATGGAACATGGCACTGCGTATGCCGACATACACAGACCTATACTACAGCGGAAAGAACATCGAGGGAAACTCGAACCTTAAACCGGAGAAAACAAACGACGTCTCCATCGGCGCAAAATACCGCGCCACCGCTCTCGAACTGCAAGCAGAGACATTCTACTCGCACAAGTCTGACATGATAGACTGGGTCGTGTATGAAGACGAGACGCGCGACGACAACGGAAACCCTATACCGCAGACGGAATGGATCTACCGCTCCGGGAACTTCACGCTCGACAACTACGGCGTAGAACTGAACGCCGCTGTCATGCCAAGAGAACTGCTCGGACAAGGCTCGCCGCTCAGACGCGTCGCCGTCTCATACGCCTACATCTCAGAGAATATCGCGCATAGCCGACCCGTCGCACTCTCGAAATACGCGCAGGAGTATCTCAGGCATAAAGTGGTGGTGCAGGCTGACGGCACGATATGGCGGAACCTCAACCTCTCACTCGCCTGGAGATGGCAGGAAAGAGAGGGCAAAGACAACGCACCCTATGCACTGCTCGACGGAAAACTGTCATGGGACACCGCAGCATGGAGCGCATACATAGATTGCTCGAACATACTCGACAAGACATACTACGACTACAGCATCGTCAAACAACCCGGACGATGGCTAAAAGCAGGCATCATAATGAAGTTCTGAAACATCACATATACAAAGTTATTAAAGGTCGCGCACACATGCTAAAAGCAACGGATGGCGCGGAATAGTTTTATATGCTACTTGCAAATCCCTCACCCGACACAACGGCGTGAGGGATTTCACATTCCAGCATACACATATTATTATAAGGAGAAAAACATGGCATATGTAAACGTTTGCAGTGAAATTGATGAAAATCTACCCACAACTATTACTTTTTCTTGATTAAAATCATTAATTTTGCAAAATACAAAGATTGCAATGCAACGTTTGCAGAAAAATGCGCCTATCACGACAGCATACTTAGACAACTGCATACTAACGACTGAACTATTATTGTATATATAGCTAAAACAAAAATATACCGATATGAAAAAATTTCTACTCTCTATCTCACTCCTTCTCGGAGCACTGGCTGCCAATGCGCAGGGCTGGCCAGCGAATTACGGCGGCGTGATGCTGCAAGGCTTCTACTGGGACTCGTTCAAAGACACCAAATGGGCGAAGTTCGAGAAGCAGGCCGCCGAGCTTGGAAACTACTTCTCTCTCGTATGGGTGCCGCAGTCAGGCTTCTGCGGAGGCTACACCTCCATGGGCTATGACCCGCTCTACTATTTCTTCCAGGACTCCGCCTTCGGCTCAGAGGCCGAGCTGCGCAGCATGATAAAGGCGTTCAAAGACAACGGCATAGGCACCATCGCTGACGTCGTGGTGAACCACCGCAAAAATCTTGGCGTCAATGAAAGCTGGGTCGATTTCCCCGTAGAGACATACAACGGCGTGACATACCAGATGCTTCCGACAGACATCTGCTCCAACGACGAGGCCGCTTCATGGGCATCGACAAACAAAATTGCGCTTTCTTCCAATTCCGACACGGGCGAA
>CALZMB010000311.1 GCA_945788485.1 uncultured bacterium
TTGTCAACTCGTTAACTTGTTTACTTGTCAACTATAAAATAACTGATCATTTTCTTTCAGCCTTGACAATCACCATCATGCCTGCAGCGAGCTGCCGGTTCTCTTCTGGCGAGAGGTCGGTGAAATCAATGCGCACTGGTATGCGCTGCTGTATTTTCACGAAATTGCCGGCAGAGTTGTCTGTAGGCACGAGAGAATATTTCGACCCGGTCGCTCCTGATATGGCTGTCACCTTGCCTGTGAACTCTTTTCCAGAGATAGCATCGACGGTCATGCGCACAGTCTGTCCGACATACAGGTTCTCCACCTGGGTCTCCTTATAGTTAGCAATCACCCATTTCTGTGTGTCTGGTATGATATATGTGATGGTTTGTCCTGCATTCACCATCTGTCCCTCTTCGAGCGCGCGGCGTCCGAGAGTGCCGTCGCACGGTGCCACGACAACGGTGTAAGAGAGGTTGAGCTTCGCCATTTCGAGTGCAGCCGTTGTGCGCTCGATAGCAGCCGCACTGTTCTGCTTTCGTGTCGTCACCTCGTTGACGCCAGAGAAAGCGGCTTTCTGCTGCTGTTTCGTTGCTTCGAGCTTCTTCTTCAATGCGTCATATTCTGTCTCTATCTGTTCGAGCTGAATCGGCGTGGCAGCATTTTTCGCCACGAGGTTCTTGTAGCGCTGGCGGTCTTTCTCCAGTTTTGCGAGACGCACCTCCACCTCTGCTATTGACGAGGCATAGACAGAAGCCGACGTCTGTGTAGTCTGCAATGTAGCGTCGATTACGTTTGAGCCGGCTTTTGCGTCTTTCAGCGCCGCCTCAGCCTCCATGACTCTGATGCGGTATTCGCGGTCGTCGAGCACAAGCAGCGTATCGCCTTTCTTCACATGCTGGTGTTCCTGGAAATATATCTTCGAGATATATCCTGTGGCGCGTATGTTGATTGGGGAGATATACTGCTCTATCTGCGCGTCGTTGCTGGTTTCTGTGGTGTGATAGTCAAGGAAGACGCATACTATCTTCACTATGCCCCATACGAGAATGGCGATGCCCATAAGGCTGGCGATGAGTTGTCTGCCGCGCTGTTTTTTCAGTTTCTTCACTGTCTCCTCGTGTGTAGAGGTCTCGATGTTCTGGCCCTGTGTATTGTTGTTTTCTGTTGTCATGATTGTTGTGGTTTGTATTTGTTGTCTTGTATTGTTGTGTAGCTGTGATTATTCGTCGATGAGAGAGTTGAGGTTGCAGGTGAGTTTCAGCAGGCTGAGGTTTGCCACTTGATAGTTGTAGTGTGCGGTGAGATAGTTGTTTTGCGCCTCGCTGACGCGCATCTCGTCCTGCAGCACATCAGTCATTGATGCCACACCCTCTCTATACTGGTCGGATGTGACGTTATACACATCTTCTGCCAGCGCATAGTTGTCTTTCTGTCGTTTGTAGTTGCGCTCGCTGTTCATCAGTTCATTTGTGGCGTTGAGATATTGTGTCTGCATGTTCTTGAACGTGTTGTCGTAAGATATGGCGGCGTTGTCGATATCCACCTGTGCCTTGCGAATCTTCGAACGCTTCTCGAAACCGTCGAATACAGGCACTTTAAGAGACAGCCCTATACCGTTAGAACGATACCATGTGTTTGACGGTCCGCTGTGGAACCAGTTCTTGAAGCTGTCAGTGAAAGCCGTGAACATGATGTTTCCGGTCAGTGCGAGGGTGGGCAGATAGCCTTGTGCGGCAAGCTTGCGCTGCTGTTCGGCAAGAGATTTCTGCTTGGCGAGAATCTGCAGCTCATAGACAGAGGCGTTAAGCCCCGTCAGTTCCACCGGCTTGATGTCGTTTACATCAACCTTCGTCAGTTCAATCTTTGCGTCGGCGTCATAGTCGATGATATATTTCAGCATATTATGCTGCTGCGTGAGTATCGCTTCGGCGTTGTCACGCTGCACGGTGAGGTTTTCGAGGTTGATGTTCACGCGTTTCACATCGACTTCCACCGCCATTCCGTTCTCAAAGAAAGCTATAGTGATGTCCCTCAGTTCTTCCAGGCGTTTTATGTTCTCCGTCGTGAGACGTATCTGCTCTGCGGTGTTCTGCGCGAGATAATACATCTTGCTTATCTGCATGATGAGGTCTTCGCGCGCCTTCTCGTACGACAGTTGGTTTATGCTGTCGAGTGTCTTCGCTATCTCCAGTGCCGTCATTGCCGTCTGGCTGTAGAGCGGCATCTGCAACTGCAAGCCGCCTGCACAGTTATATTGCAGCGTGTTCGTCACATTATATTTCGTGCCGTATGCAGAACCGTCAGTCACAGACACGGGCGGTTCGAAATTGTCATTGAAACTCGCCACTGCATTGATCTGAGGCAGAAGGCGTGCGCGGTTCTCGCTTATCGTGTGCTGTCCTTTCAGAATGTTGTTGCGCGAGACTTTCAGCGAGAGGTTGTTCTCTATGCCAATCTTCAGGCAATCGCTGAGTGTCATCAACTCTTGCGCCATGACAGGAGACAGTAAAACTGCCGTGGCTAATACTGCAAATGTTCTCTTCATTTATTCGATTTGTTTTTTATATACTCGTTTCAGCGTGCAAAGTTACTGCTTTTCAACCGTTAACCGCTATTCATTTTTTATCACAAACTGTTCAAAATCACATTTTGCCGTCAAAAATGCAATAATTGTCATTGATTTGGAACAAATTG
>CALZMB010000312.1 GCA_945788485.1 uncultured bacterium
ATCGCCTTGCGGTTGATGCAAGACCCGTAGGGTGATGGTGTAGCAGGCTGAAAATCTCTGAGCTTGCTCAAGGATTTTCAGACGGCTACGCCATCAATGGCTCGTAAGAGACATTTGCATCAACCGCAAGGGGTTTATCTTGGTTTTTGTCAATCCATACAACCACGGGCTATGTCAGCCGAGAACAATCTTTTTAAACGACAACAGAGACAACAATAACAACTTTTCTGTTGTCCCTGTTGTCTCTGTTGTCTTCAAAAATAAACTCAGTGTTGTCTTCTAAAAAAAGAATGTTACAGGAAAGGGCTTAGGAGGTGGGCGAACCATCCGCGGAAGCGTTGCCACGGTGTGCGCCACTGCCTGTACACACCGTCGGCGAGTTGGAACGACGCTTCCTTGTCCTTCTCGAACATTTCCGTCAGCTGACGTGTGACGTACGGGTCGATGATAGCGACGTTCTCTTCGTAGTCGCATTTCAGGCTCCTTGCGTCGAGGTTCGCCGAGCCTACCGTGCAGAATCTGCCGTCAACCATGATAATCTTTGTGTGGTGGAAGCCCGGCTTGTATATCCACACCTGACAGCCTTTCTTCTGCAGGCGGTTCACGTTGTAGAACACACAGTCTGGCGTGAGCGGCACGTCAGACGGCTCCGCCACCATTATCTGCACCGTCACGCCCCTCTTCACCGCCCGCTCTATCGCGCGCCTCACCTTCGGTATGAGGGTGAGGTAGGGGTTCACGAGGCGTATGGTGTCTTTTGCGCAGTCTATGGCGTGGCAGTAGAAGTTGCGCATGACGGCAGGCGAGCGTCCCGGCTCCCTGTTCACTATGCCGCACATCATGTTATGTGCCGTGGGGAAGCCGTTCTGGCGCAGGCTGTCGTAGCGCAGCGTGGCGTTGGCGGCGCAGAAATACTGTTCTCCGTCGATGCGTTCACCCGTCACCTTCTCCCAAGCCCGGAGGAAGATGCGCTGCAGGGTGTTCACCTCAGAGCCTTCGAGGCGGCAGTGCATGTCACGCCATTCGCCCACCTGCGGTGTGCCGTTGATGTAGTAGTCCGCCACGTTCATGCCTCCCGTGTATGCCACGCAGCCGTCGATGACTACAATCTTGCGGTGGTCTCTGCCGAAGATATGGTTCACCCAGGGGAAGCGGATGGGGTCGAACTCATACAGCTGTATGCCCCTCGCCCTGATAGAATCGATGTGGCGGGATTTCAGCGGGCGGTTGTTTGACGAGTTGCCGAAGGCGTCGAAGAGCGCGCGCACCTCTACGCCGTCCTTCACTTTCTCTGCGAGGATGTCGAAGAGCAGCATCGCGATGCTGTCGTTGCGGAAGTTGAAGTATTCGAGATGCACCGACTTGCGTGCCTGACGTATGGCGGCGAACATGTCGTCGAACTTCTTCTGCCCGTTCATCAGCAGTGTCACGTTGTTGTCGTGTGTGAAGGTGACGCCCTCTTCGTTGCGCAGCCTGTCTGCGAGGAGGCTGTCTGACTGAGGCGGAATCTGTGTGCCGGCGTGGCAGGGGAGGAAGGTGAAGCAGGCGCAGCAGGCCGCGAGTGCGGTTCTTATGTGGTGGTGCATTATTCTGATGGTCTTATGTGTATGTCCTGTTGTGGGAACGGAATCTCGATGTTGTTGCTGTTCAGGGTGTTGTAGATACATTCGAGGATGTCGCTGTTTGCCGTGGCCGCCGACACGACGTTCACCCAGCACACCACCTTCAGCGTGACGCAGCTGTCTGCCAGTTCCTTCACCATCACCGTCACCTTGTGGTTGTTGTATTGCGTATCGACGCACGGCAGCGCGGCGATGGCTTCGGAGAGCAGGTTGCGGACGTGCGCGAGGTCAGTGCCGTATGCCACGCCGACTTCGAGCACCGCCACTTCGTATCCGTCGCGCCGCGTGAGGTTCTTGTAGTTTTTCGTGAAGAGCTGCGAGTTGGTGAATGCGATGACAGACCCATCGACAGCCTCTATCATCGTAGAGGTGTATGAGATGCTTGACACCCTGCCCCTGGTGCCGTCGCAGACTATGATGTCGCCTATCTTTATGCGTCCTGCCATGAGCGAGATGCCGTAGTAGATATTCTCGAGAATATCTTTCGACGCGAAGCCTACACCGGTAGAGAGGCCGCCGGAGATGACGACAATCCAGGAGTTGGAGACATGGAAGACGGCGAGCGAGATGAGGAACCAGACTCCATAGACGAGCACCTGCACCACGTTGATGACCATGACGGAGCGTGAGGTGGCAGTGGAGGGGTCGATGATTCTGTAGTGGAGGAAGATGAAGGAGCGCGCCACGAAGTGGATGTAGCGTGCCGTGAAGAAGAGAATGATGACCTGCGAGATGCTCATCATCGAGACGACGAAATTCTCCGAGTCGATGAATTTCCTCATGAAGATGTCGCGTGTCATCGCCGTGAGGTTGAAGACATCCGCCGCCCAGTAGATGCTTCCCAGCACGGAGGCGACGGCGGCGACAGGCACTACGACCTGCGAGATGAGATGGAAGGCCCATGTGGAGGTTATGGGTTTCTCGCTGACGTCATGATTCTTGGCGTAGTTCTTGAGCCAGTCGTTGATACATTTGATGGAGAGGATGCACGTGAGCTGCATCACCCACCATATCAGCAGCTGCACGGAGAGCAGCGTATAGCCCG
>CALZMB010000313.1 GCA_945788485.1 uncultured bacterium
CCGCCGCCCCAACAGCGGAAGTCGGGGGTGAAGGGGTTGTCTGCCTGGACATAGACGGGGTCGAACGTGAAGAGGCCGCCGTTGAACTTCGTGGGCCACTCGCCGCAGGCGTTGCAGCCAAGCATATAGCGGAACAGCTCGTAGTTGCGGACGATGTTCTGCAGCTCGGGATGCGTGGTGCGTATGTACGACCGCTGCCAGTAGGCGTGCCACCATGCGCTGCTGCGCTTGCGAGAGGCGGAGGCGGTGACGCTCTGTGCCGGCAGTTGCAGCGAGCCTTTGTTGCTCAGAAGCTCGACGCTGACCGTAGAGCGGCGCAGAGAAGGCGATGTGTAGTTCCAGGCGCGGAAGTCGGTAGAGGCATAGACGCCGTCGGACGTGCCGGCGTAGGTGAAGCCCGGCGCTCTCAGACGGCCGCCGAACGAGAGACCGCCGATAGGATTGGGCAGCTCTTGTTTCACGGCATCGAGCTGTTCGTAGCTGACGGTGAAGTCGAAGACGGTCGCTTTGCGGTTGTGATGCTCGAAGACGAGCGCATCGCGTGACGGCCGTATGCTGTCGGCAAAGGTGGCGTGCTCGCCTTTCGTCAGCCATTTCCACGAGAACTGCTGGCAGGCTTCGCGAGGCACGAGGCGGTCGTGATGCCGCCAGCTCTCATACGACAAGGTGGCGGCGACTGCCTTGCGGGAACTGATGTCCATGAAGACGATAGGCGAGTTGACATCAGCCCAAAGGCGTATCTCCACGCCGCCGCCGCGCACATAGACAGCGCCGTCGTCGAGACACAGCGTCTGTGAGAAATCCTTTGCGTCGAGAACAGGTGTGCCGTCTGCTTTAGAAAGGAGACGCAGACGCAGCCTGCCCGCTTTCAGCAGCGTGTTGTTCTCGTCGAAGAAGCCGCTGCGGCTGAGATAGACAAGCAAGTCGCCTTGCTCAACCCATACGTTCATGCCAATGTCGTGGCCGCCGCAGGGCATCGACTCGCTGGAGTTGCGGCTCTGGCTCGTCCACCGGTAAGGCTCGGGGACATAGTCTGCCGACGCTGTCAGTGCGATGCTGAGAAACAGCAGCACCGCCAAAAGAAGATGTTTTCTCATATTTCGATTTGTTGGTTATAAGCAGGTTCTGTAAAAAGCGCTTTGTCAGATTTTGAGATTGTTTTTGAGGGGCAAATTGCAAGTTGGAGAGTGTTTCACTGTCAGCCCTTGCCTTTCGCGACACGGCTCTGTTCTCTTCGGCTTGGCCGAAGAGCGTGCCCTCCACCCTATGCGCGCAGCTCTATGCGGAACGTGGTGCCCACGCCCACCTCAGAGCTCTTGACGAAGATGCGGCCGTGATGATATTCCTCGACGATGCGCTTGCAGAGCGAGAGGCCCAAGCCCCAGCCGCGTTTCTTTGTCGTGAAGCCAGGGCGGAAGACGTTCGGGATATCCTTCTTGCGTATCCCCTTGCCAGTGTCCCTCACCTCGATGACGGCTTTCTGCTGCATCTGTTCAATATGAATGGTGATGGTGCCCACGCCCTCCATGGCATCGACGGCATTCTTGCACAGATTCTCTATCACCCACTCGAAGAGCGAGGCGTTGAGACGCACCACGATGTCATCAGCCGGGAAGTCGCGCACGATAGTCACCTTGCGTGATGTGCGGCGGTCCATATATTCTATCACATGCTCCATGACGGTGTTCAGAGATGCGGGAGAAGGCTCTGGCAGCGACCCGATTTTCGAGAAACGGTCGGCAATGAGCTGCAGACGCGCGATGTCTTTGCCCATCTCAGGCAGGAGGTCGTCGTCGGGATAAGTCTCTTTCAGTATCTCGTGCCATGCCATGAGCGAGGAGATGGGAGTGCCAAGCTGGTGGGCAGTCTCTTTCGACAGCCCCACCCACACTTTGTTCTGCTCCGCCTTTTTAGATGTCAGAAGGGCGAAGATGGCGATGACGACAAAGAGCAGCACCACGCCGAGCTGCACGTAGGGATAGGTGGCGAGGCGTTTGATGAGCAACGATTCGTCGTAGCTGACATCGATGAACGAATCGCCGTCTATCGTGATGCGCACCACTTGATGCTTCGACTTCCACCGCTCGGCAAGCAAGGCGAGCTGCGACAGGCTGTCAGCGGCGGTGGAAGCGGAGAGCGTGACGTTGCGGAAAGTCTGCACGGCATCGTGGTCGTCGGTGACGATGACAGGGATGGTGGTGTTGTCGTCGATGACACGAAGCACAAGGTTGAGGTCGGTCGTCTCGTCGGCAGTGTTCAGGCTCCGCATCGCCTCAGCCCATACGCCCATCTTCTTGCTCTCTTCACGCTTCAGGTCGCTGACGAGAAAATGCGACGTGACAAGCGACGCTGCAGCGATGAGCACCGCTACGACGACAAGCAGGATTTTGATCTGGCGTATCTGGTCGGTCCATTTCATGGAGAATGTCGTTTCTTTATGTTCAAGATTTAAGGAATGCAGAAGCCGGAACGGCAATATGCAGCATTCCGCATTGCAAATTTACATATTTTTTTCGTTCCTGCAAAAAATAGGGCAGAGAATGTTATATATATATTGAATAATGTATAATGTATATAGAATAATGTGTCATTTGTAAATAAAGAAATTTAAAAACAAAAACTGCAGACATACTCACTATGTCTGCAGTTGGGGTTGTATT
>CALZMB010000314.1 GCA_945788485.1 uncultured bacterium
GACTTGTCGAATAATTTATAGAACCACCCTTAATTGTCAGAACATACTCACATTCTTATACTTATAACTTACAAACTATGAAAAAGAAATTCATTTGCGCCGTTTGTGGATATATCTACGAAGGCGCTGAGGCACCAGAGCAGTGCCCTCTCTGCAAGGCTCCAAAGTCAAAGTTCTCTGAGATGCAAGACAACGACCAGGCAACATTCGCAACTGTTCATGAGCTTGGCATAGCAAAGACTACAGGCGCAGACGAAGAAATGATAAAGGACCTGAACACCCATTTCAACGGCGAATGCACAGAGGTAGGCATGTATCTTGCCATGTCTCGTCAGGCAGACCGTGAAGGTTATCCTGAAGTTGCAGAGGCTTACAAGCGCTACGCTTTCGAGGAGGCAGAGCACGCAAGCAAGTTCGCAGAGCTTCTCGGTGATGTCCTGGGCGACACGAAGTCTAATCTTGAGGCACGCATCGCAGCAGAGATCGGCGCTTGCGAGGACAAGTTCCGCATCGCGAAGAACGCAAAGGCTGCCGGCCTTGACGCTATCCACGACACTGTTCACGAGATGGCGAAGGACGAGGCACGCCATGCAGCAGGCTTCCGCGGGCTCTACAACCGTCTCTTCAAGAAATAATTCTCTCTCCGCATACAGGTCTCATGGCAAACAGAATATGCTATGAGACCTGTTTTCTTATGTCAAAAATAAACACGCGGGGTATCATCCTGGTTTTCAGATGATACCCCGTGCCGTGTTTAATGTCTTTATTTATGCTGTTCGTGCCTCTTCTGAGTTTTTGCAGAGGCTTGTTTCTTCTTGTTGTCAGGCAAGGCGGTGGAGACACGTTTCGCGTCTTGCGGTTTGCCGTTGCTCTTTTTCCCGTTGCCTTGTTTCCTGTTCGAGTGTTTCTTCTGCCTGTTGTTCGCGTGCCTGCCTCTGCCTCCCGTCCTTCCGTTGTTTCTTGCCGGCTTTCCGCCCGCGGCATAGTCTGGGCCCTCTTTGCATCCTGCGGGCAGCGGGGCTTTCGTCACCTCATGTCCGAGGAATTTCTCAATGAGTTTGAAGAGGTATATCTCGTCTTCCGACACAAGCGTTATCGCGCTGCCGTCGCGTTGCGCTCTTGCTGTTCGTCCGATGCGGTGAACGTAGTCTTCGGCATCGTGCGGCACGTCGTAGTTTATGACCGTCGTGATGTCGTCGATGTCTATGCCTCGTGCCACGATGTCTGTTGCTACTAACACGTTTATGTTTCCGGATTTGAACCGCAGCATTATCTCGTCGCGTTCTGCCTGCGAGAGGTCAGAGTGCATGGCACCGCAGTTGACGTTCATGCGTTTCAGTTTCGTCGTGATGTCCTTCACTTTCGTCTTCTTTCCAGAGAAGACGATGACGCGGTCGATGCCGTCCTGTTTGAACAGATGCTCAATGATGTTCAGTTTCTGCGGCTCGTAGCAGACGTAAGCCGACTGTTTTATCTTCTCGGCAGGCTTAGATACTGCTATCTTCACCTCTATGTGGTCGTTCAGCAGCGTCTTCGCGAGGTCTTCTATCTTGTCTGGCATCGTAGCCGAGAACATTATTGTCTGGCACGTCTCCGGCAGTTCTTTCGCTATGAGTTTTATGTCTTCAGAGAATCCCATGTCGAGCATACGGTCCGCCTCGTCGAGTACGAAGAAGCTGCAATGGCTCAGGTCGAGGTTCCCCATCTGCAGATGCGAGATTAGTCTGCCCGGCGTCGCGATGAGTATGTCCGCTCCAGAGCGCATCGCTTTCAGTTCCTGGTCGTATCTGTTGCCGTCGTTGCCGCCATAAACCGGCACACCGGAGATGTCGTCAAGATAGTAGCTGAATCCCTGTGCCGCCTGGTCGATCTGCTGCGCCAGCTCTCTTGTCGGCGACATGATGACACAGTTGATGACGTTGCGTTCGAAGTCCGCGTTGCGATGTGTGCTTCCGTATGTGCCGGGGGCGTATCCTCCGTCGTCGAGCAGCGAGAGTATAGGCAGCAGATAAGCCGCCGTCTTTCCGGTGCCCGTCTGTGCGATGCCGAGGATGTCTCTGCCTTCGAGGATGTGAGGTATGCACTGTTCTTGAATCGGTGTACACTCTTCGAAACGCATATCGTATAGTGCGTCAAGGATATTGTATGAAAGGTCTAAATCTTCAAAATACATTTTGTGTGTTATATAATTTTTTTTTCGTCGGGTGTATGTCCCAGTTATTGTTTTTTTATTTGTGTTCTATCTGCATATCGCGCGGTATTCGTCGGCGTACGTACAACATACTTTCGCGGTTCCCTTCTTGAAATTCCCCTGTCTGTCGATGTAGTATGTCGTGTCAATCTTGTGTGTGCCTTTAGCAAGACGGTCGATGCAGAACGTCGTTGCAGTGTTGCCTACCGACCGATAGCACGCGCTGCGGCTTCCGGCAGCAGTAGTGAGCGTTGTGACATGGCAGAATCCGCTGTTCTTCTCAGCCGGTTCGAGGCACGCCGGGCGGTTGTCTTCTATTGTCACGAAGTCGTAGTCGCGGTCAGCGACGACCGTTATCCTCACCGTGACACGTTGCCCTGTCTCCATCGCAATGTTTTTCCCGCCTGTTGAGATGCCGTCTTTCTCGCTGTCAATCACCTTTCCGTCAACGATGATGTCTCTTTTTATG
>CALZMB010000315.1 GCA_945788485.1 uncultured bacterium
CCGACATGTTGTATATGCCGGCGAGTTTGTTGGCGGGGTGTCGCAGTCCGCTGTATTGTATCTTCACCTTGTCGCCCGGCTGGAAGATGTTGCTGCCGGGACGTGTCACGTTCGTGATTTCGCGCTGGCACGGTTTTGCGGTGATGACCTGGTAGATGCTGTTGCCTTCGCTGTCAGTGAGCCGTATGATGTTGCGTCCTTTCTTCAGCAGAACGGTGTATGAGCCGTCGGCGTTTGCCTTCACGCCTCCAAGGGTGATGAAGCCCTTGTACCATGCCTTTCCGTTGAAGAGCAGAGGGTAGGCTACGGCGACGCGCTCCACACCTTCCGGCTTGAAGGTGTATGAGGCGTATGCTCCGAGATAGTAGATGACGTCGTGTTCCGCATCGATGTATTTCCCGGCGTTCTTCTTCGTGTCGAGGTTGTATTCCTCGTTGATTGTCATGTTCGGCTGCATCGCACTCTCGTTGTCATCTACCGTGACGACGAAGACGGCGGTGTTCTCCGGCCAGATGGCGCTCCAGTATTCACCGCCCATGTACGGTGTCTTCACTGTCTTGCCGCTGCCGTAGTAGTTGAGGCCTATGGCGTCGTATGTGACGGTGACGATTGCAGTGCCTTTCCCCACCGCCCTTATCTTCGACCATGCCGACGTGCTTGTGTCTGCGTTGTCGATGGTGATGACGTCTGCCGACGGATTGCCGTATATGTCTGTGACGGTGTAGTGGAAGTCCGGCTCGATGAAATAGTTGTTCGTGGAGTTGTCTGTGAGTTCCCATGTCCTCATGGCGTGTGCGTCAAACTCCCCGCCCGTCTTCATGCGCAGGTGTCCCCGCTCGTTGATGTTTACGAAGATGTCTCCCGTCTCGTAGCCGCTGTTCCAGTTGACATCCTGCTTCACTGTCTTCTGCCCGAACGCCTCGTAGTCAGCGTCCGTGAAATCGAGTGTGGGGCGTTTTGTCTCGTCTATGTTCATGTAGAAGTATCCCGCCTGTGTCAGTCCTCCGTCCCGCCATGTGCGGTAGTTATACACCTGTCCGTCGGCAAGGCGGAAAGAGATGGTTTTCCTGTTGCCGTCAACGCTTTCGCCTGTTGGGCTGACGGTCTGGAAGTCGGTGAAGTGCGTGAACTTCATGCCGAGAGAGAACTGTGCGTCGGCTGGCAGGGTGACGCTGTAGTCTCCTCCCGTCGGAATCTTTCCGCTTACCGTCACGTTGTATGTCAGCGTGCCTCCCTTGTACAGTGGCATATAGCCCTCTGCCGTATGCTCTGCCGAAGGTGTCAGTACGGCGTAGTACGAGTTTCCGTTTAGCGCAAGGAATGTCTTTCTTCCGGCTGTTGTGGAGTTTCCGGGCGTGATGTCCAGCTTCTCTCCCTCGCGCGAGTTTACGGTGACGTCCACCGTATAGTCGGTGCCCGCCGTCCATCCGCTGTTTGTGGCATAGACGGTGCCTGTCAGAATCTTGAATGTCTGTTCGGCGTCGTCGGTGATGTTGAGGCGTATGGTGCCGTTGGATGTTGTGCCGTCCGAGGCATATCCGGTAAGGATGTATGCCCCCGGGGCAGTGTCGAAGGGGTAGGTGTAGCTCTGCGGGTCGCCCGTGTTGACAGGCGTGTCAGAGCCTTCGGCTGTCAGCGTCATGGTCCGGGATGTGGCGTTCATCTCCACCTTGACGGTGACACCGAATGCCGTGCCGGCAAAAGCCAGCGTCAGCAGTGCTGAAATGTAGAGTCTTTTCATGTTTTTTTGTTGTTTGCATAAAGGTTTATTTCCTGATATATTTCTTTCCGTCTTTTATATATAGAGTGTTGCGCCGCACCTCGCCTGCGGGTTGTCCGGCGATGTTGTATGTGGTGTGGCGGGCAGGCGTCTGTTCTGCCTCGATGCTATGTATGCCGGTGAAGTGTCCGTCCGGAGGCAGTGCGAGGAAGTGTGCGGGGTTGATATACACGCCGTGTTTCCCCGTCAGCACGCCCTGCGGCGTCCATTGGTATAGCGTGCCTCCTTCCGCGAACGATGCTGCGTCGGTGGCATACATATATCCCGTGTATGGGTTGACGTATATGCCGTATGGCATCTGCATACGGCTGATGTCGTCGCGCATGGTGCCGGGCAGTTTCTCTTCCACGCCCTCCGTGCCGTTGCTCTGAATGACGAGGGCTGGGTCGATGGTGATGTAGTTGAAGGCATAGTCGCCCGTGATGTACGAATACCGTGATCCGATGGCGAGAAACATTCCGTCCGTTGTCGTGGTGTTGTACGTCGCGGCATACTCTAACTTGGCGAAGCATCGCTCCCCGTCCTTCAGCGCCGCCTCGCAGTCGAGGATTATGGTGGCTGCCTGCACGTTATAGTAGTCGCCGGGAGAGTTGATGCAGAGGTATCTGCCCGTCTGCGACATCTTGCCGTAGAGGTTTATCTGTCCCGTGTCGATGTTCTTCACCACTCTCATGTCGTCAGCGTCGATGACGCTCACCGTCGTCTCGTAGTCGTGGTTCTCCTGGAAGGCGTAGCCTCCGGTGTTTGCTACGAAGAGGAATCCGCCGTAGTATGCTATGCCCTCCGGCTCATAGCCCACCTCCACGGCATCTACAACCTTGAATGTCTTGGTGTCAATTTTCGCCACATAGCCCTTCGTGAACTCGCGCGTGCC
>CALZMB010000316.1 GCA_945788485.1 uncultured bacterium
GACATCATACTTTCCAGCCTTGGTGATGTTCCATTTGTTGTCATCATCACCGCCAAACACCATCTTTGTGTCGTCGGCAGCGTCACGAAGATAGAATTTCTGCCCGTAGCCCGTGTAGGTGTTGACGGCAATCTTCATATCACCCTCTTTCAAGTCGGCAGTGCCTACGAACACCATTGGGTTGTCGGCTTTCGGAGAGATTTTCACGCCTTTGCCGAGGTCCCATTCGCCCGGTGTCGCCCCGCCGATGAGCCAGAGGGCGGTGTGCTTTATCTCGGCGTCCTGATAAGCCGCCTTCGTGACAGTGAGTTTCTTTGCGGAGAGGTCGCAGACGATGTCATAGTTCGCGGTCTCGGCAACCTGGAACTTGTTGTCGTTGCCGTTTTCTTCTGACGACACGAGTGCGCTTGCAACACCGTCGCTGAGTGTCACATTGCTGTCGCCTGCACGGTATTCCAATGCGCCCCACCATGTTTCGGTGAGGAACTTGAAGTCGCTGTTCGCCTTCAGCTGCACCGTAGCGGTGAAGAGGTCGGGGGTTGTCTCGTCTTTCATCATGACGATGGAGTTGTCGATGCTCCAGCCTCCCCACACTCCGTCTCCTACAATAAGAAGGCGTTCGGCAGCCTGAACGGTCAGTGTACTTGCTGCAAGAAGCATGCAGCCTAACAATCTCTGTGTAAATGTTTTTGATTTCATAATGTTTTTTGTTTTTGGGTTGTATGATTTCAGGAAGGTTATAAAAATTAAACACCTTGGCAGGTCAGTGGTTGCGGACGACACGTTTCTGTCCGTTCTGTATGATGATGCCCTTTCTGTCGCCGTCTGTCTGTATGCCCGCGATGGTGTATGCCTTTGCGGCGGATGGCGCGGCGCCCGCCGTGGCGTGTGCGATGCCGGATGCTGCGGACGTGATGGAGACGCGGCGTGTCAGCTTGTCGATGCGAATGACATAGTCGCCGTCGGCCTCCGCCTGCCATTTCCTGTCGCCGGCGTCGGTGTGGTCCCAGAGGGTCATGGTGTCGGGCGTGTCGCCCATGACGAACATCGGCTGCTGCCAGTCGCCGTCGAAGCGCCGTGTGGCGAACTTGAAGGTGTCGCCGCGGCGCAGCCTCACCGTGGCGGTGAGGATATGCGGCTGCTGAGGGTCGGCGGCGCGGACGGGGTCGGCTTCGCTCAGACGCCAGCCGCAATGGTCGCCGATGAGATAGAGGGCGGGGTAGCGGTCGGCAGGGGCGGTTTGGAAGGCTGACTTGCTGACGCTGGCCTGCATGGCGTCGAGATCGAGAAGAATGTCGTAGTTGCCGGTCTCTGCCACGCGGAACTTGTGGTCGTAGGGACTGTGGGAGGCGAGAGGGGCGGCGGTGACGGAAGAGGAGAAGATGCAGTCGGGCTGTGTGGCGTTGTAGCTGACGCATGAGCCCCAGTCGGTGCCGTTGGCGAACTTGAAGAGCTCGCCGCCTTTGACGTATGCCGTGGCTTTGAAGATGTTGGCATCGGGAAGCTTCTCCATGTAGATGCCTTTCGTGAGGTCGTAGGCACTCTCCGTGTCGTCGGCGACGGCTTCGCCTGTCATGATGAGATGGTCTTCGCTTGTCTCTACGACAACCATGCTCCAATATTCGAGCGAGGGGAGGGTGAAGGAGAGGGTGCCAGACTGCTGGGTGAACGCTATCTCGCGCGGCGTGCCGCCATCGATGTCAGGCGTGGCGGTCCATACGCGCCGCACGCGGCGGCTTGTCGCCATGCTGACCTGGAGGTCGCGCAGGATGCGAGGCGCAGGGCGTGTGCCGTTGAGGTCGCGCCATGAGAGGTCGTCGGTGTTGAGGAAATTGAGGAGATGCAGCACATCTGCCGAGCCGCAGTGTTTGGCGAACGCCGTCACCTTGAAAGCCTGCGGAGGCCATGCGTTGACGGGAGTGCCGGCAACGGACACCTGCGCATCGTAGGCGGAGGCGGAGGAAGTGCCGCGCAGGAGGTTCTGGTAGGCTGTCTGGAAATCGTAGTAGTGGATGAGACGCTGCTTCAGCTCGTCGGTCATGGCAAGGGGATGGGCAGGGAAATACTCGCGTGTGAGCATGTGGTCGCCCATCTCAAGGTGCGAGCCGCCGATGGCGAACATCACGGCGTCGGTGAGCAACGCGCCGGGAGTGTTGACGAGATGGTCGCCCGAACCGCCGTTGTCCGCCTTGTCGTAGTTGATGTACGAGGCGAAGACGGTCTGAAGTTTGTGTCCGCTGTAGGCATCGTTGGCTCTGATGATATCGAAGAGGCTGCTGAAGCCTGCCTCGCCGTCCCATGTCTCGTTGTAGCAGAAATCGACATCTTTGCTCGCGATGTTCTGCGCGCCGTAGCTGCCGACGGCGTTCATGATAAGACGCTTGCCGGGATGGCGGCGTTTCATGGCGTCGATGAAGAGACCGTAGTTGTAGGGAAGGTCGATGTTGTCGTTGTTGTAGGCGAAGAGCTGGTCGGCGCGCCATCCCAGCTGGTCGATCTGATAGCCGTCGAAGTCGTAGTTTGCATAAACCTCGTCGTTGCGGTCGGCGAGATAATTCTGCCAGTCGGGGTTGCCCGGATTCATGAGGAAGATGTCGCTCTGCCATGAAGACGGCAGACCGTGATAGTCCTGACGGAGATTG
>CALZMB010000317.1 GCA_945788485.1 uncultured bacterium
AAAAAATCTGTCTCGTGTCAGATGCCGATTTTGAACACCCTACCTGAAAGGGCAACAGTCCATAGCTCATTCACAACCAAATAGAACTTGCATATCGTATTTATAGGGTGGTACTATAAGCAAAGATATGAAGCGGAGAGACACCAGGCATCAGACGATTAGTGCCAGATAGACAGACAAAGACCTCCTACAATTAATTTTAGTTAAAAAACAGGCGGGGGACGGCGGCTTTTCAGCGGAGAACGGGAAAAATGTTATAATTTTGCAGCGGCAAAAGGTTCCTGCCGGCATTGCGCACGACGTGCGGTGGCGGCGGGCTAAGACGGGAATGCAGTGAGAATCTGCAACACTGCCCGGTGCTGTATATCCTTTTTCGTGGCTCGCCATGCGTCCGCACTGGCGTGACAAGAGCCACACGCAGCCGCCAGCGTCACTGGGCGGCGCAGCGGTGTCAACGATGTTGATGACACCCGCGCCGTTTGGGAAGACGGAGCTGCAAGTCTGGATAGAGTCAGAAGACCTGCCTTTGCTTTCACCGACTGCCCTCCTCACGGGATTATGAGGGGGCTGAATCTTTTTTTTTCATTTCTTATTATGACACTGATACAAAGCGTTGCGCTGTGTGTGTCGCTGTGTCTCATGCCCGCATTGTCTTTTGCGCGCAGCGGCTGTGTTGCCAGACATTGCCGTGCAGCGGCTTCTGCAATAGCCGCAGGCAGCAGCCTTGCGCCGGGCGACAGCAGCTGGGCGGCATGGACAGACACCCTGAAGAGTGTTGAGGTTTACGGCCGCCGGCCTTTGGCGACGCGCCAGACGCTGAAAGGGGCAGAGCTGCAGGCGTTGTCTTCGACAAGCGTCGCCGACGCCCTGAAATATTTCGCGGGGGTACAGATAAAGGACTACGGCGGACTGGGCGGACTGAAGACAGTGAACGTGCGCTCGCTCGGCGCGCAGCATGTGGGCGTGTTCATCGACGGCATACGCGTGACGAACGCGCAGAACGGCACGGTCGATCTGGGCAAGTTCTCGCTGACGACGATGGAGAGCGTAGAGCTGTACAACGCGAACAAGCTCGACAACTGCCAGTCGGCATCGGAGTATGCTTCTGGCGCGACGGTCTATCTGAGGACACGGCTGCCGGAACGCGATTCTGTCTCGCTGCAGCTGCGCCGGGCGTCGTTCGGGACTTATATGGCGAAGGCGAACGTGCAGTTCGCGAGAAAAGGCTGGAAAGGCTTCATCGACGCTGAGGGGCTGACGACAAAGGGCGACTACCCGTTCCGCTACCATTCGGAATACGAGGACACGACGGGCAGGCGGCAGAACTCGGACATCGACTATATGCGCATCGAGGGCGGAGCGGCGAGAGGCGGATTCGCGTCGCACATCTATTTCTACGATTCTGAACGCGGCTGTCCGGGCGGCATCGTGCGGCGGCTGTCAGACAAATATGTCAATGTGGGCAGGGAATGGGACCGCGACTTCTTCTGCCAAGCGTCGTACATGCTGCAAGCGGGCAGGCACCGCATGAAGGTGAACGCGAAATACACGAACGAGCGTCTGAGATATTGCACCGACTACCCAGAGAACCAGAACACGGCGCGCGTGGATAACCACTACCGCCAGGAGGACCTCTACGCCGCGGCGTGCTACGGATGGATGCCGACGGCGTGGCTGTCGGTGAACGCGAGCTACGACATGCGCTACTCAAAGCTGGGTGCCGACCTGAAATATTTCGAGACGGTGCACCGCCTCGACCAGAAGCTTGTCACGGCGGTGCAGACAAACTGGAGAGGCATTCAGGCAGCCGCCTCAGTGCTCTGGCAGCACTATAAAGACCACACCGCCGTGGCAGCCGGAGCTGCCGACCCGATAGAGCGCGTCACGCCGGCGGTCTCTGTCGGATATACAATAGGCGGCGTCACAGCCCGCGCATGGTACAAGCAGATATTCCGCGTGCCGACACTCAACGACCTCTATTATACGCAGGTGGGCAACAGAAAACTGAAGCCGGAATACACGAAGCAATGGAACATCGGCATCGAACACCACCACACACACCGGGGATGGAGCACCGGCCTGCAGGCAGACATCTATATCAACAAGATAGAAAACCGCATTGTATGCCTGCCGCTGAAAGGCACGTATTCGTGGACGATGATGAACTACGGCTACACCTTCTGCCGCGGCTTGAACGCCACGGCAAACGTGAGGCGCACGGCGGGCGAATGGATGTTCTCGCTGCTGACGTCGCTGACATGGCAACGCGACCTGAACCGCACCGACCCGGAGAACACGGCGGTGTATGACAAGCCGATATGCTATTCGCCAACCATCTCGTCAGGCATCACCGCCATTGCCGGATGGAGAAGACTGACGTTCACCACGTCGTGGCTGCATGTCTCGGAGAGGATGTGGTCGTACGCCGACCCGGAAGACATCCTTGAGCCGTACGACAACATCGACATGAAGCTCTCGTGCCTCATGCCGCTCGGCAAAGGCGTGGACATGGGCGTGACACTCGAAGTGAACGACGTGCTCGACATGCAGTATGAGCACATCCCGCGCTATCCCATGCCGGGACGCAACTACAGGCTGACACTGACGGTGGCGCTGTGACTGTGACAAGAACAAAAAC
>CALZMB010000318.1 GCA_945788485.1 uncultured bacterium
TATGGGCCTTCTCCGTCATGGACAAAGAAACGATGGACATCGTCTCCACAACAGTGGCAAACGTGCTGCTCATGAGCATCATCGTGACGTTCATCGTCGCCGGCACGAGACGCCGCACAAATGTCTATGACGCCTTCATCGAAGGTGCGAAAGAAGGCTTCCACACCGCCGTGACAATCATTCCATACCTCGTCGCCATCCTCGTCGCCATCGGCGTGTTCCGCGCATCGGGTGCCATGGACTGGCTGATTGACGGCATCACATGGGCAGCAGCAGCATGTGGCATCGACACTAACTTTGTAGGCGCACTGCCGACAGCCGTCATGAAACCCCTCTCGGGCAGCGGTGCACGCGGCATGATGGTAGATGCCATGACACAATACGGAGCCGATTCGTTCGTCGGCAGACTGGCGAGCGTCTTCCAAGGCTCAACAGACACGACGTTCTACGTCCTCGCCGTCTATTTCGGGTCAGTCGGCATACGCGACACACGACACGCCGTGACATGCGGCCTCTTTGCCGACCTCGTGGGCATCATCGCCGCCATAGCCGTCTGCTACATCTTCTTCGCATAGCGCCAACCACATTATCGCCAGCACCGCAACGCCACATACCAGGATTCCTCCATAACCAAAACCCCCACACCATCATGGCTGAGATACAAGAAAACAACATAGAGCAGGTGGCATACACCGACGAAAACATCCGCAAACTGTCAGATGTCGATCACATACGCACCCGACCCGGAATGTATATCGGGCGTCTCGGCGACGGCACACACGCCGAAGACGGCATCTACGTACTGCTGAAAGAGGTCATCGACAACAGTATCGACGAGTTCAGGATGAACGCCGGCAAGCGCATCGAAGTCGATGTGTATGCCGAAGGCGACACCACACCGCTCACCGTCCAGGACAACACCGCCACACACGCCTCCGTCGCAGTGCGCGACTATGGGCGAGGCATACCGCAGGGCAAGCTCATCGAGGCTGTCTCACAGCTCAACACCGGCGGCAAATACGATTCGAAGGCTTTCAAGAAATCCGTCGGCATGAACGGCGTCGGCATCAAAGCCGTCAATTTCCTCTCCTCGCGCTTCGAGGTGCGCTCCTTCCGTGACGGCACCATGCGGCGGGCATACTTCGAGAAAGGCATACTGAAGGCAGACGAGACGACACCGACAGAAGAAGAGAACGGCACGTTCATCTTCTTCGAGCCGGACGACACCCTCTTCACAGGATACAAGTTCCAGGACGACATCGTGGCAGAGATGCTGCGCAACTACACCTACCTCAACTCCGGGCTGACCATCATGCACAACGGCAGGCGTATCGTCTCGCGCAACGGGCTGCAGGACCTGCTGAAGGACAACATGTCGTCAGAGCCCCTCTACCCCATCATACACATCAAAGGCGAAGACATCGACATCGCCTTCACGCACGCCAACCAGTATGGCGAAGAATACCACTCGTTCGTCAACGGCCAGCACACCACACAGGGCGGCACACACCAGTCGGCGTTCAAGGAGCACATCGCAAAGACACTCAAGGACTTCTATCAGAAAGCCTTCGAGTTCACTGACATCCGCAACGGCATCGTGGCAGCCATCGCCGTGAACGTAGAAGAGCCGATGTTCGAATCACAGACAAAAATCAAGCTCGGCTCGCTGCAGATGTCACCCGACGGCATCAGCATAAACAAATACGTCGGCGACTTCATACACACCGAGGTGGACAACTTCCTGCACCGCAACGCAGACATAGCAGAGGTCATCCTCGAGAAAATCACATCATCCGAGAAAGAGCGCAAGGCAATGTCCGGCATTGCGAAACTCGCACGCGAGAGAGCGAAGAAAGCCAACCTGCACAACCCGAAGCTGCGCGACTGCCGCATACACTATTCCGACTACAAGAACCCGCAGAAGGAAGAATCCTCGATCTTCATCACCGAGGGCGATTCGGCATCCGGGTCAATAACGAAGTCGAGAGACGTCAACACGCAGGCTGTCTTCTCGCTCAGAGGCAAGCCTCTCAACTCCTTCGGGCTGACAAAGAAGGTGGTCTATGAGAACGAGGAGTTCAATCTCCTGCAGGCAGCACTCGACATAGAGGACGGGCTCGACAACCTGAGATACAACAAGGTCATCGTCGCTACCGATGCCGATGTCGATGGCATGCACATACGCCTGCTCACCATCACCTTCTTCCTGCAGTTCTTCCCCGAACTGATTCGCAAGGGACACGTCTATGTCCTGCAGACACCACTCTTCAGAGTGCGCAACAAACGGGCCAAGATAAAGAACCGCGCCGTCGTGAAGGCTGACGAAGAGCAGACGAAACGCCGCAACGAGAAGACGAAAGACTTCATCACACGCTACTGCTACAGCGAAGAAGAGCGGCTGCAGGCTATCAGCGACCTCGCGCCCGACCCGGAGATCACCCGCTTCAAAGGTCTCGGAGAAATCTCGCCCGACGAGTTCGCCGGATTCATAGGTCCCGACATACGCCTCGAACAGGTCACGCTGCGACAGGAAGACCAGGTGCAGAAACTCCTCGAATACTATATGGGCAAGAACACTGCCGAACGCCAGAACTTCATCATCGACAACCTCGTCATCGAAGAAGACCT
>CALZMB010000319.1 GCA_945788485.1 uncultured bacterium
GTGCCGAGATTCTCGGAACGTTGCCACATCCCGTTGACCCCGAAGTTCGTTTTTACGCGTGTCTCTGTTGAGGGAGTGTATCTGACATCATAGCTGAGCGTGTGCAGCTTGAATGACAGCGAGCTCTCGTCAGGTGTCTCGTATTCGTCACGTTTGTTTTGCTGATAGCCTATGATGGTTTTCAGCCAGCCTTCTCCAATTGTGACATGTGTGTTGGAGACAAGTTTCAGATGGTTTATTTTCTGGTATGGGGCGGTGATGGAGTAGTCGTTGCCGCCTTCATGTACATGAGTTTCTTTTCCGTCTTCCTCTTCTTCGTCCTCCTCTATTTCTGTCATGGACGGATTGAGATGGAAAGCAGAAAGGCGTAGCAGCGACTGTCCCCAGGAACGTTTCATGCCGAGCATTCCGCTCAGTGAATGTTCTCTGAAGCGTGTGCCGGGTATGTATCCGTCTATTGGCGCTTTGTAGTCGTGTGCGAATTTCTGGCTCCATTGTGCCGCCCAGAGCAATCCGTTGCGGTTCCCGCTTGTAGAGAACGAATAGTCTGCCAGTCCGTTGTTAGTCTGGTAGCCGCTTGAAAATCCGGCTCTCATCGTGTTGTTCTGCATTAATGGCGCATCGTGCATGATGATTACGCCCGCCATGGCGTCCGACCCGTACATGAGAGAAGCCGGACCTTTCAGCAGTTCTACTGAATATACGGTGTTGCCGTCTATCTCTATGCCGTGTTCGTCGCCCCATTGTTGCCCTTCTTGTCTCACTCCGTTGTGCATGACGAGGACACGGTTGTAGCCCAGACCTCTGATGACGGGCTTGGAGATGCTGCCTCCTGTTGTTATCTGATTCACTCCCGGCTGTCTGCTGATGGCGTCAATGATATTTGTGGATTGGTGAGTGGTGAGCGAAGCGTGTGGTATGGTAGAGACAGGAGAGGGTGTCTCGCGTAGCCGCGCATTCCCGGTGACGCCGGTGACGATAATTTCTTCAAGGTGTGCGCAAGTGTCTATATGTTCGTCTGTGTGTGTGTTGTCTGCCTTTTGGGCATAGATTGTCGTGCTGCATAGCAGCAGAAATAGTGTTGAAAGGATGTTATGCATGAAAAAAATCTTAGAAATCAGCTGTGAGTTTGATGTTTACTTGTCTGCCTGTGAGATAGTTCGGCACGGCATATTGGTTGTTCGCGACATCGTTCACCCAATAGTATGAGTTGACGTTGTTTATGCCAAAAAGGTTGAGACAGTCTATTCCTAACCACAGATTGCGGAGTAATATGCGGTTGTTGCGGCGCGAATAAACAGTGGCAGCAGGTTTTCCGTCGGCAGCAGGGCGTATTGTTGTGCGTTCGTTGTCAATGATGCGGTAGCTGAATCCGAGGTCGCAGCGTTTGTATGCTGGAGCTCTGAAGTTGTTGTCCGTAACGTCGCGGTGTGGCGCGGCGAATGGCAGGCCGTCTGCGAGAGCGAGTTTCAGATAGCCTTTCAGACGTTCTGTGCCTGGAATATAATCAGCGAGAAAGAGGTTGAAGGCGTATCTCTGGTCTGTAGGCAGCGGTGCGTGTTTGCCGTTGAGTTTCATGTCAGTGTCCATAAGCGAGAAAGACAGCCATGAATCGTTGCCGGGAACGAATTCCCCGTAGAGTTTTAAGTCTATGCCCATTGCATGCCCGGATGCCTCGTTTTTTCCGTAATAGACCACTTTTACGTTTGATACGGTATAAGGCACGAGGTTTGAAAGAAGTTTATAGTAAGCCTCTGTCGTGAACCGGAATCTTTTGTTGAGCAGTCTGAAGCGTTTGTCGTAGCCGGCGATGAAATGTATGGAGCGTTGTGACTTTATCGACGGGTTGAGTGTCGCGTATGTTATGCCGTTGACAGTTGACGTGTCTCGCAGTTCTTTGAAGAACGGGGCCTGATAGTATATGCCGGTAGCAAATCTCAGCGTCACGTCTTGGTTGCGTGACGGTATGATGGCGAGTGACAATCTCGGTGATAATATTGATTCGCTGTTGAAGGTCCAGTGCGCAAACCTGATGCCGTAGTTCAAGGTGTAGAGTGTGGGTTGACGTTCGTCGTCGTCATTCTCGCCGTCTTTCCCTCCTCCGGATTTGAATCTGTAGCTGTCTTGTGCAAACACCTCGTATCGTGTCGCGTCGAGGGTGTTGTGGGCATTGAGGCTGTATATCATCTGCAGCGCGGTGCCCGTATGCGGCATGGTGTAGCCCGACGAATCACGGTATTCATATTCTCTTGAGTGTTCTTCGATGTGTTCACGTTTCAGTGTTATGCCCATAAGCATGTCGTGTGCCTTAGTCTTGTGGGCGAGTTGCATCTTGCCGGAGAATACGCGTGCCGTCAGTCGGTTGCGTGTGTGCTCCATATACGTGCCCACGCCGAGGGTCTCTGATGTCTCTGTCTGGTCGAGCCAATACTGCCCCTGGATGTCGTAGGATTCCTGTTCGCGTGTATGGAAAGCAGATACGTTTAGCGACAGGTTTGTTGACGGGGAGAAGATTCTCTTCACTCCTGCCGTTCCGAAGAAAGTTCTGAAAAGGTCTCGTTCCTGTCCGTCGAAATATACGCGGAATGCTTTCACGTTCTCTTGTGTGCCGAATGTCGTCTC
>CALZMB010000320.1 GCA_945788485.1 uncultured bacterium
TGATTCTATTGGCACTACGGCAGGTGCAATGCTCGGCACAACAACCGTCTCCACATACGTCGAGAGTGCGGCGGGCGTAAACGCCGGAGGCAGAAGCGGGCTGACGGCGTTCGTCACTGCCGTCTGTTTCATCCTCGCACTCTTCTTCGCCCCGCTGTTTGTCGCAATCCCGGCAGAAGCAACAGCACCCGCGATGTTTATCGTAGGAATGATGATGATGAGCGATGTCGTAAAATTGAATTTCAACAACTACACCGTCGCTGTTCCATGCTTCGTCTGCATCGTCTTCATGCCCTTCGCCTACAGCATCTCCGACGGCATACTCCTCAGCCTAATAACATGGGTCGCCATCTCCATCTTCTCGGGCAGGGCAAAGAGTCTGAAGCCTGCCACCGTCATCCTCGCCCTGCTTTTCATCCTGAAGTACGTTTTTCTGTAGAAATACAATCGTTACAACCGTTACAACCGTTACGCACGTTATTATCGTTCCTGTCGTTACAATCGTTCCTCACGTTTCTATCGTTACAAACGTTCCTCACGCAAAAATACCATCAACTCGTCAACTCGTCAACTCGTCAACTCGTCAACTCGTCAACTAAAAAAATATATGTCCCAACGAACAACTTTCGGTAGCCGTATCGGCGCCATCCTTGCCGCGGCAGGCAGTGCCGTCGGCTTAGGCAACATCTGGCGTTTCCCGAGCGAGACAGGACAGAATGGCGGCGCCGCCTTCATCATAATCTATGTCGCCTGCATCGCCTTCGTCGCCGTCCCCGTACTCATTGCCGAGCTGTCGATGGGACGTGAGGCGCGCGCCAATGTCTTCGACACTTTCCGCAGACTATGCTATGCCTCGCCCGCAGGCAAGGTAGGCATGATGGTATGGAGCATTGCCGGCGCGATGTGCGTCACGGCAGGCTTCCTCGTCTTCTCATACTATAGCGTAGTAGCTGGCTGGACCCTCGAATACACTTTCGAGGCAGGCGTGAACAATATGAGCCGCAACGGCGCAGCACAGTTCGCAGCAGATTTCGCAGCCTTCATAGCCTCGCCCGTCCGTCCCGTGGTGTGGCTCATCATCTTTGTCGCCGTCACAACAATCGTCGTCATCCTCGGCGTGCAACGTGGCATAGAGCGCGCCTCGAAACTCATGATGCCCCTCCTATTCATACTCCTTATCGTTCTGGCAGGCTGCTCGCTCTCGCTGCCAGGCTCTATGCGTGGCGTCGAGTTCCTGTTCAAGCCCGACTTCAGCAAAATCACGCCCTCCGTATGCCTTGAAGCCATGGGGCAGGCATTCTTCACACTCTCCGTCGGCATAGGCACACTCCTCACCTACGCCACATACTTCTCTGACAAGGTGAACATAGTGAAAGACGCTTTCAGCGTAGCCGCCATAGACACACTCGTCGCTCTCCTCGCCGGCGTAATAATCTTCCCCGCCGCCCTCTCTGTAGGAGTCAGCCCCGATGCCGGACCCACGCTCGTCTTCATCACACTGCCCAACGTCTTCCAGCAAGCCTTCGGCTCTACGCCGTTGCTCTGCTATAGCGTCACGCTTATGTTTTATCTCCTCCTCGTCATGGCTGCCCTCACCTCCAGCATCTCCATGCTCGAGATCACGACAGCCTTCGTCAGCGAGAAATTCCGCATTCCGCGCCGCCGCGCCGCCGTCCTCCTCGGTGTGTTCACCTGCTTTGCCGGCACCGCCTGCTCCCTCTCGTTCGGCGAATGGAGCGGCTTCACGCTCTTCGGCATGGGCATCTTCGACCTCTTCGATTTCTTCGTCGCTAAGCTTGCCATGCCTGTAGGCGGCATCTTCCTCTGCCTCCTCATGCAGCGAATGGGACGCCAGCGCGTAACGGACATGATAACAAACCACGGCACCCTGCGCCTCGGCATCTTCCCACAAGTCTATTACATCATGGTGACAAAAGTCGTCCCGCTGCTCATCGCCCTCATCTTCATCTCTGAACTGATGTAAGGGTTTTGCGGGACTGGCCATAATCGAAAAATGACGTGCGGCATCTGAGAGGATGTCGCACGTCATGGTTTATGCTTCGTTGCATGGGGCGTATTATGTTCTGTGTGCTGTCAGAGAAGTAGCCATCGGCGAGTATGTCTCTGCCATGCCTTATGGCCATAACTCTTCTTCTTCTTCCCACAAGTCCCAGCCTGTCTGTTTGGAGTCAAGCTCAAAGTCATCCTTCTCGCCTTGCTCCTTGACTCTCCCGCCGTCTGTCTTGTTGCCTTTATCGTCATAGACACCCCATGTCTGGACATTCTCCATGAAGCCGTGGCCTGCCGTCATGACTACACTGACGGCAGGCGCTGTGTATGTCTTGTTGTTCATACTCACTTTATTTGTATTAGTCGTTGTTGCTATAAAACACACGTATGGCGCATCTGCCTCACCTCACGATATGCTTTCTGCCGTTCACGACATAGATTCCGCGCGGCAGTCCGTCCAGCGTGAGGGCGTGAGGGCGTATGCATATGCCTGTCAGCGTATAGACATCGTTGGAATCGTGCTGCGACAGGGGACCGTCGCCGGTGATGCCTTCGATTGCCGTAGTGTCGTCGCTGATGCCGTTGAAGCTCACGGAGAACGTGTGG
>CALZMB010000321.1 GCA_945788485.1 uncultured bacterium
CGTTCGTCGGACTGCTTGACGGACGCCCTTACGAAATCTTCACCGGCTTGCAGGACGATGAAGAGGGTATCGTGTTGCCAAAAAACGTCAATGCAGGGAAGATTATAAAATGTGTCAACCCGGACGGAACGAAGCGATACGACTTCCAGTTCGAGAACAGAAAGGGATACAAGACTACCGTAGAGGGACTGTCGGAGAAATTCAATCCCGAATATTGGAACTATGCGAAGCTGATTTCCGGAATACTGAGATACGGCATGCCCATAGAGAATGTCGTGAAACTCGTATCTTCGATGGAGATGCGCACTGACAGCATCAACAACTGGGCGGCGGGTGTAGAGAGAGCCTTGAAGAAATATTTGCCTTCTGGCACTAATTAATCAAGCTGTTTACCGGAACGCTATGCGCAAGACTTACGTCTATATAGAGAATATGCGTATGCACGCCTTTCACGGAGTGATGCCACAGGAGCGGAGCGTCGGCAACGATTATGTCCTCAACGTGAGAGTAGGCTGTCCGTGGATAGAGGCGGCAAAGACAGACGACGTCTCGTTGACGCTGAACTACGCCACTCTTGCATCGCTTGTGGAAGATGTGATGGGGAAGCCGGTCAACCTTCTCGAAACTGTGGCGGCGACAATAGCTGAAGAGATAAAACACCGCTTCGGAAATGTCTCGTCGATAGAGATTGACATAAAGAAGGTTGCGCCTCCTCTCGGACAGCATACCGGCGGATGCGGTGTGACATACAAAGAAGATGTCGGCTGATGCCTACCCACGCATCGTGAGACTGCACCTGCCCCGAATGTTCGTGCCCAAACGAAGGCTCGTGTATCAGGAAAAGAAAACGTGACCCACACTTTGAAACATATAATCTGCATATTGTGCCTGATGATGTTGTCTGCCGCTGCCATGGCTGACGACAGGAAATTCGTGCTCGTCATTGATGCCGGACACGGCGGACATGACGCAGGAGCCGTCGGCTCGTTCATGAAAGAGAAAGACATAAACCTCAACACCGCACTCGCCTTCGGACAGTATGTCGAGAGAAACTGTCAGGACGTGAAGGTGGTATATACCAGAACGAAGGATGTCTTCGTGCCGTTGCACCGACGTGCGGAGATAGCCAACCGCAATCATGCGGATGTCTTCATATCCATTCATACCAACGCACTGCCTGCAGGAAGAATAGCCCGCGGAGTGGAAACGTACACCATGGGCATGAGGCGTGCCGACGAGAAACTGTCGGCGGCACAGCGTGAGAACTCTGTAATCACAATAGAGGAAGACTACGAGGAGCATTATGCGGGCTACGACCCCAACTCGCCCGAATCTGCGATAATGTTCGAGTTCATTCACGACAAGAACATGGCGAAGAGCGTCGAACTCGCAAAACATGTGCAACGTGAGGTATGCAGCTCCGCGGCAAGAACCAACAAGGGCGTCAAGCAGGACGTCTTCCTCGTATTGAGAGAGACATCCATGCCCGCATGCCTGATAGAGCTGGGGTATATCTCCACTCCCGACGAAGAACAGTTCCTCAGCAACAAGGCGAACACCGACCGTCTGGCTTACGGCATATACAACGCTTTCGTCGCATACAAGAACGAACACTCGTTTGCCAAAGACAGCGACAGCCACAACGCCGGCAACAACAGACATGAACCTGTCAGCAGACCTGCCGCAGACAACGCCCCTGCCGACAGTGACAAGAAAGAAGAAAGGAAAGAAAAGAAGAAAACAGAAGGAGACAAAGATGTTGCAGAGAACAGGACTGCCAACGATGGCGACGATGTATCCTATGTCCGACAGAAGCCTGACACACAAGACAGCGGGGACAGGGAGGCAAAGACCGTCTTCAAGGTGCAGTTCCTGACAGGACCCAGAGTGCTGCCCGCAGGTGCGCCGCAGTTCAAGGGGCTGAAGAATGTCTCACACTATAAAGACGGAAATGTCGTAAAATTCACTGTGGGAGAGTTTGCAACTGTCGCTGAGGCGGCACGTATGAAAAACGAGATAAAGGCCAGCTTCCCCGACGCTTTTGTCATCGCCATGAAGGACGGAAAACGTATCGACCTGAACAAGGCAAGGTAAAAGACACCGTTACCCCCGTCTGCCATAATAACTGAACCTCCGACTTGTCAGCTGAAAAATTCTTCTCAACTGAAACATACCCCTCAACTATAAACCCCAAGAATATGAACAAGTTCTTTACAAAAGAAGTGCGTATCGCACTCATGGTCATTGCCGGCATCATCCTGCTCTTCGTCGGCATGAACTTTCTGAAAGGCATCATCGTCTTCTCCAACGACAACTCATACAAGGTCATTATGGACAATATCAACGGACTGGCAGCCTCAAGTCCTGTCTATGCCGACGGTTACAAGGTCGGTGTGGTGAGAGACATACAGTATGACTATCAGGGAGACCAGGACGGGATTGTCGTAACCATCGACGTGGACAAGAACCTGAGGATTCCGGCAGGCTCGACAGCAGAGGTTGATGCCGACCTTATGGGCAACCTGAAACTCAACCTCCTGCTTGCAAACAACATGAGG
>CALZMB010000322.1 GCA_945788485.1 uncultured bacterium
GGGCGTGCCTGTTGCGTCTGCCGCTGACAGCGAGCGCGTGTTGAGAGACGTGCGCCTCACAATAAACGATTTGCTTAATGATGTCTTCTTCGCCACTGTGCGTAAGAGGGCACATGATATGGGCATGGGCTTCTCTTCAGAAAGCATTGCGCCAACCATGGTTGCTGACGGCATAGACCACTACCGTTATGCCGACTATCCTATGGGGGAGTATTGGCTCAACTCTCCTACACACGACAAGCCGAATGATATGCTCGACGCGATAAGCGGCGGACATATATACGGGAAGAATATCATACAGGCTGAGGGCTTCACAGAGGTGCGCGGCGTGTGGGATGAGACACCGGCATCGGTCAAAACACTTCTCGACCGCAACTTCGCCCTTGGCATGAACCGCCTCTTCTTCCATGTGAACGCCCATAACCCGTGGATGGACCGCAAGCCAGGCATGACGCTTGACGGCATCGGATTGTTCTTCCAGCGCGACCAGACGTGGTATGCCGAGGCGCAGCCTTTTGTCTCTTACATCACAAGGTGCTCTGCCCTGCTGCAGAAAGGACGGCCTGTTCAGGATATAGCTGTATTCATAGGAGAGGAGATGCCGCGCCGTTCTGTCCTTCCAGAACGTCTTGTACCCATGCTGCCCGGTATCTTCGGAAAGGATAGGGTAGCGAGTGAGGCGAAGCGTCTCGCCAATGTCGGAGAGCCAATAGAAGAGAGCCCGGTGGGCGTGAACCACTCAGCTGGCATCGTAGATACTCGCGATTGGGTTAATGCACTTAACGGCTATCAGTATGACTCGTTCAATCCTGATGTCCTTCTACGTCTTGCCAAGCCGGCTGATGGCAGAATGGTGCTGCCCGGCGGAGCAAGTTACAGGGTTGTGGTGCTTATGCGCAAGAACGTGATGGACCCCAACCACAGAGGTTACAGTGATGCAGTGAACGAGAAACTCGAAGCCCTGCGCCATGACGGCGTGGTTGTAATAGACGAGCCATACACCGCATCTGACTTCTCACGCTATGGCCTTCGCCCTGATGTCGTGCTTCCGAAAGACATTGCATACACACACCGCACGGCAGAGGATGGAGAAATCTATTTCCTCTCTAACCAAAGTTCGTCAGCTGCGGACTTCACGGCTACCTTCCGCGAGACAGCATCTCGAAAGGCATATATATATGATGCCGTACGCCACACCGTAGCTCCCGTATCGCTTGACGGCTTTGATGCCGAGATACATCTGCCCGCCTCGGGCTCATGCTTCGTGCTTTTCCCGTCGTCAGATGTGTCGAGCCTGCTGTCTGTCTTGCCAACCCAGCCTCAGATGTTGCCGTCAGCGGCATGTCTGACAGCCATTCCAGAACACGCCGCACTCGTCATGCAGGCAGCCGATGACACTGCTTCGGCGGCAGAACAGCCACTCTCTTCCGCATCGCCGATAGAGATGTCGCTGCGCGAATCGGGCATGACGAAGACCTTGACAAAACTCGAAGACTGGTCGAAAGCCGATGATGTGCGCGAGAAATTCTTCTCCGGACACGCGGCATACACCACCACTCTCCGTCTGAAAAAGAAGCCTTCGGGCGACGAGGTGCTCTCTCTCGGCAAGGTGCATGACATCGCACATGTGTGGGTCAACGGCATCGACTGCGGCATAGTATGGACTGCGCCCTATACGTTGAATGTAGGACATGCGCTGAAACGCGGCAAGAACAACATCGTCATAGAGGTTGTCAACACATGGGCTAATGCCCTTCGCGGCATGGACGAGGGCACTCCGCCGTATTCCGGCATTTGGACCAACGCCCGTTACCGCATGAAGAAGCCGCATCTCTTGCCTGCCGGACTTCTCGGTCCTGTCATTCTTCACTATTGAAACTTCAACCAACAGAAAGCTCAATCAATCTATGAAAAAAACATTCCTTACATTCCTTGCTGTCATGGCAGCGACACTGGCATACCCGAAGATATGGATGCCAGCCGTCTTTGACAACGGCATGGTGCTTCAGCGTGAGACAAATGTCAAGCTATGGGGCACTACAGACAGACAAAAGACCATCAAAGTGGTCACTTCATGGAACGACAAGACATATCTCTGCAAGCCAGATGACAACGGCAGATGGAACATCTCAGTCTCCACGCCAGAGGCAGGCGGACCCTATACCGTCACTGTCAGCGACGGCGATCAGCTGATATTCGAGAATGTGCTGATAGGCGAGGTGTGGATATGTGCCGGGCAATCAAATATGGAGATGCCTATGAAGGGCTATCCGTCGCAGCCTATAGAGAACGGCACGATGGATATCCTGCACTCCACCGACGCTTCTCTGCATCTCTATCAGGCAAAGCGTGTCAGTCTTGTCGAACCCACTGACACCACACGCGGCAAGTGGCAGGCAGCCTGTCCTGAGACAGTGCGCGACTTTTCCGCCACCGCCTACTACTTCGGCAGAGAGCTTCGCAAGGTGCTTGGAGTGCCTGTCGGACTTATAGTGACGGCATGGGGCGGCTCAAGCTGTGAGGCTTGGATGGACCGCGAAACCGT
>CALZMB010000323.1 GCA_945788485.1 uncultured bacterium
TGGTGAAACATCCGCAGATGGAAATTCTCGGCGAAGCCTTCGCTATACTGTGGGACATCGCCGACAAACAGCAGCAGCGCCGCATCAGTGAAGCTATGGTGAGCGAAGCATTCGGCACACCTGACTTCTATCCTAATCTCGCCGACCAATACCCTTACCACAACGACGCTATGTGGCCTTTCACACAAGGCTATTGGTTGAAGGCTCAGGCGAAGGCAGGCAACGAGCAGGGCGTGCTTCACGGCATCTCGTCAATCTACCGTCTTGCTGCCATGACACTCACCAATCTTGAGAACATGGTGATTTATGACGGCAAGGAGAAAGGTCTGCCTATCAACTCGCCGCGTCAGCTTTGGAGTGTGGCAGCCAACATCTCCATCGTGCCGAACATATACTTCGGAATGTCGTACGAGACAGACGGAATACATTTCAATCCATTCGTTCCTAAGGCATTGCGCGCTACACGCCGCCTGCAGAATGTCCGCTACCGTGATGCTGTGCTCGACATCAGCATCTCCGGCTACGGCAACAATCTCCGTTCGTTTGCTATCGACGGCAAGGAGACAGACAGCCACATCTTCCCAGCCAATCTCTCAGGCAGCCACACCATCACCATGGTGCTCGACAACAAACAGCCGGCTGCGATGAAGATGACATTGTGTGACAATGCCTACCAGCCGCTCACCCCAGAAGCATCCATCACGGGCAACACTCTCAGATGGAAGTCTGTTGCAGATACAAAAGAATACATCGTGCTGTGCAACGGCAAAGAGCTGACACGCACCACATCAACTGAACTTGCTGTCACCGCTTCGGGCGAATATGCCGTGATTGCAGTGGGCACAAACGGGTATCACTCATATATGAGCGAGCCGCTGCGTCACTACGCCGACGTTCTCACCTTCTCTGTCCTCACGCGCCAGAACACCCCCGTCCGCATCACGCGCAACTCCAACATCCTTGTCACCGTTGCTGTTGATGTCCCGTCAGACGGCTTGTATGCCATCGACTGGCACTACGCCAACGGCAACGGCCCGATCAACACGGAGAACAAATGCGCCATACGCCTCCTCGATGTTGACGGCAACACTCATGGTGTCAGCGTCTTCCCACACCGCGGCACAGGCGAATGGGACAACTGGGGATGGAGCAACTCAAGGCAAGTGCGCCTTTCTGCGGGGAGACACACCGTCAGCCTCATCTTCGACAGCAGCGTCGAGAATATGAACATAACGACAAACGAGGCACTCATCGACCAGCTTCGCCTGACAAGACTTTGACCCACATACAAGGTTTCCCCTATATGCGAAAAGAGGGTTTGCCGTTCTGGCAAACCCTCTTTTCTTATTATCAGATGTATAAGTCAGTGTGCAAACATGTCATTCTGCCGAAGTCAGCACGTTGAGCGACAGACATCACTTAGCCCAGAGTCCGTGCAGGTTGCAGTATTCTTTCACACAGCCCACCTCGTCTGTAGTGCAGAACACAGCGACCGGTTCGCTCTGCGGCGTCAGTTCTTTACGCATGACAGCGTACTTCGTGTGCAGCTCTATCCATTGGATATAATGCTCTTCTGTCATAGGATGCAGCGCAGAGCCTACTGTCACCTTCCATCCGCCTTCAATGCGTTCGACCATCGGCACATGTTTCTCCTGCGAAGCATCGACCGTGTTTGCCTCAAGACAAACCATAGGTTTCCCGCAGCATACGAGAGTCCCTGCCCCCGGATTCATCACTTCCACCATGTTGCCGCAAATGGGGCAACGATAGATTTCTCTTTTCTTTGTCATGATACGTTCTCCTTTCTTTTAGTCAGACAATGTTGTGTACTGCAAAAGTAAGGCTAATCCGCGAGAAAAACAAAAAACATAACATTCCTTACGCACTTTTAACCGACAGAAAGGTTTGCTCCGCCTGGGTATAGTGTCTTTCGCCTATTTCTTCATCATTTTTGCATCCGACAAAAGTATTCGCTTATGAGATTCCACAATATACGAAAAAAATCTACATTTCTTCTTGAAGTCCTTTTGCTGAATATTGGAAAATAATTAACTTTGCATACACATTCAAATCATATATTCCACAAAGATGCATATCTTCGGCAAGACCGAGACATGCGAAATCCGCAGTCAGTCGAAAGCATTTGCCTACAGCATCTTCCCGACTCTTGAGCCAGAAATAAAGCGATTGATTGATGCTTTTTGTCAAGCCGGATATTCCAAACAAGTGTACAGTCTTGTTTTTTCATACCTGCTTGATGATTACATTTGGGATGACGCGTTTCTGACATCACATAATAGCTGCGAAGATCATGGCACATGGTCGGGAGCTTATTGGGCTTTACTGAAGAGGGAAGGTGTTTTTTATGCGTGTTCCTTATGTTGCTATTTGCCTGCGCAATTCAGAGGAGCAGTGCAAGGTGGTGGTGTTTGCCTCACGCAAATCTGACGACAATCCTAATTATCCACAAAAACATATAATAATAGGAAAACAGTTTTCGGGAGAGAAGATTATTTATTATCTTTGCCACATGACACTGACGA
>CALZMB010000324.1 GCA_945788485.1 uncultured bacterium
TGCGGGCTTGTCCGTCAGCTGATCTTTCTCGAAAAATGGCGGCGACGGCGGCAGAAGCTGGCAGATGCGTGCGAGCAACATCTCCACGCCGAATTTGTTCTTTGCTGAGAGAGGCAGAATCTCCGCGTTGGGCAAGAGGGCGTGCCACTGCTCCACGATGTCGCCGAGGCGTTGGGTGGCGTTGTCGCCTTTAGCTGCCGGCGCGCCTTTACGCTTTTTCCCGTCCTGAGCCTTTTTCTCGTCGGGCGTGGCGTCGTCGGCAAGCAGGTCAATCTTGTTTATCAGCAGCAGCACCGGTATCTGCATCTTCGCCACCTTGTCGAGGAAATCGCGGTTCTTTTCCGGATTCTCTACGACATCCGTGACGTACAGCAGCACATCGGCGTCAGTCAATGCAGATTCAGAGAAGGCGAGCATCGACTCCTGCAGCTTGTAGTTAGGTTTCAGCACACCCGGCGTGTCTGAAAACACAATCTGCATGTCAGGGGTGTTCACGATGCCCATGATGCGGTGGCGCGTGGTCTGCGCTTTGAATGTAGCAATAGAAATACGCTCACCAACCAGTTGGTTCATGAGCGTACTTTTGCCTACGTTGGGATTCCCGACGATATTTACGAATCCTGCTTTGTGATTTGTCATTACGTTATGGTGTAGAGGGTGTTCTGGTTATGGTGGGTTCTATAAATTCGCTTTGTCAGATTTTGAGATTGTTTTCGAGGACAAATTGAAAGTTGAAGAGGGTTTCTGTCCCCCGGGAAACGGGGGAACCGAAGGGGGTTAAGAGACTATTGACGTAGCGGGCTACGTGACCGATGCGACTTGCAATTTGAACCGAAAAGAATCCAAAAGATGACAAAACGTTTGCCCAAAGATAAAATACATTTCAAACGGTGGGAATTTATAGAACACACCTTATGTCGAAGATGGAGGCGGCACGCTGGCTTATGCCTGCCGGTCGCCGTCATATCCCCATTTCAAGAGCAGCGCTCCGTGTACGAAACCGGCTCCGAAAGCTGTGAATATCACATTGTCGCCTTTCTTCAGGTTCTTCTCGAAATCCCAAAGGGCGAGGGCTATAGAAGCGGCGCTTGTGTTGCCGTAGTGCTCGATGTTCACCATCACCTTCTCGATAGGTATCTCAAGACGTTTCACCACTGCCTCGATGATGCGCATGTTCGCCTCGTGAGGCACAACCCATGTCACGTCGTCTTTCGTCAGGCCGTTGCGCTTCATGATTTCCTCCACGTCGTCGCTCATGCTTGTCACTGCATAGCGGAACACGGTGCGTCCCTCCTGGTAGATGTAGTGCATGCGATGGTCAACGGTGTAGCGCGAGGCGGGGCATACCGAGCCGCCGGCTTTCATGTGCAGGTACGGCAGTCCGATGCCGTTGGTGCGAAGGTATGAGTCCTGGAATCCGATGCCCTCTTCTTCTGACGCTTCCATCATCACTGCTGCAGCGCCGTCGCCGAAGAGCACGCAAGTCTGACGGTCCTGATAGTCAACCATCGACGACATCTTCTCTGCTGCTATCACCATCACCCTCTTGTAGCGTCCGCTCTGGACGAATGTCGCTGCCATATCGACAGTGTAGAGGAAACCGCAGCAGGCACATGATACATCGAAGCCATGAGCGTTCGTCAGCCCGAGTTTTCCTATGACGATAGATGCGTTTGAAGGGAAACGGTAGTCTGGGGTCGTAGAGGCGCAGATGACACAGTCTATTGTCTGCGGGTCAACGCCGGTCTTCTTCAGCAACTGCTTCGCTGCCTTGCGGGCAAGATAGCTCGAACCCAAACCTTCCTCCTTCAGAATTCTACGCTCTTTGATTCCCACGCGTGTCGTGATCCACTCGTCAGTCGTGTCCACCATACGTGAGAGTTCCTCGTTCGTGAGGATATACTCTGGCACATAGCCTCCTATGCCAGTTATAACCGCATTGATTTTTTTCATTTATGTGGTATAAATGTGAGTTCTGAAAAACAAAAAAAGCAAAAAAACAAGAAGTCAAGATGCGTTGTCGTCAATCTTGACTCCCCGTGTTCTTTTGCATCTGGGTTGCCAAAGCCATCACTCTGCCAACTCTTTCTGGATAGCTATCTTACCACGATACTGTCCGCAGGTAGGGCAGACGGTGTGATAAACATAGTACGAGCCGCAGTTAGGGCAAACTGCAAGAGTAGGTGCTACAGCCTTGTCGTGTGTACGACGCTTCAGTGTACGTGTCTTTGACTGTCTTCTTTTAGGATGTGCCATTGTTTTATTAAGTTATTTGTTTACATTATTTAATATGTTACACATTACAACCGCCGCCCCTCGCGTCATGCAGAGGGGATGCTGTATGTACTGCATTGCCTCTGAGCCGCAGTATGCCTGTCAGCTCAGCAGGTCTTTCAGAGATGCCAGCTTCTCCCATCTGTGATCTGTTGTCCCCTCCTCTGCCGTGTCGTCACTTCGGGTGGCGCTATGCTCATTGAGCATGTTTATCATCGCAGGGTTGCATTTTCCAGGTGCATGCACATGCTTGACGGGCAG
>CALZMB010000325.1 GCA_945788485.1 uncultured bacterium
CTTAAACTGCAACACCCAGTTCAGTAAAAATGGGAAAACCAAAGCCAAGACAATGATTGCCACAATTATCCATTTGTTTAATCTAAATTTCATCACAACCCTTTTTTATCAACTAATCATATCACACAACTACATGGGACAGAGGTCTGCAACTCGAATCATCTGGATTTTCTGAAGTGCTCTGAAAAACTTTCACATGTTCTGATATCTCTATTTTGTAGCGAGATATAGCGTGCAGATGCCGAGTGTCAATCGCTTGAATGTAGCTTTGGCGAAGCCCGCTGCCTTCAGTATCTCCACCATTCGTTCGCCTTGCGGGAACGCCTCGATAGTAGCCGTGAGGTACGAGTAAGCCACTCTGTCGCCCGAGATGAGACGTCCGTATATGGGCAGCACCGTGTGCGAGTAGACCTTGAACAGTTGCTTCATCGGGAACATCACAGGCGATGTCAGTTCCACGATGCAGAGATGTCCGCCCGGTTTTAGCACGCGGCACATCTCGCGCAGTCCCTGGTCGAGGTTCTGGAAGTTGCGAATGCCGAAAGCCGCAGTCACGGCGTCGAACGTGTTGTCTTCGAACGAGAGCGCCATGCAGTCTTCCTTGGCGAACGATATCACGCCGTCGAGTTTCAGCGCCTTCACCTTCTGTCTGCCCACATTCATCATTCCCTCGCTGATGTCGGTGCCGGTCACTTGCTTTGGCTGCAGCGTCTGTGCTGCCTGTATGGCGAAGTCGCCCGTGCCCGTAGCGATGTCGAGAATGCTTTGCGGCTTGTAAGGCTTCAGTCGGTTGAGAGCTCTCTTTCGCCACAGCTTGTCAATGTTCCACGACAGGCGGTGGTTGAGCTTGTCATACGAGTGTGCGATGTTGTCGAACATCTGTTCCACCTGCGCGCCCTTCTCCTCTTTGTCGTTGTAGGGCTTTATCTTTTCCTGTCTGTAAACCATTGTCTTTATTTGTTTTCTTTGTTCTTTCTGTGCCCTATTAGGTGCGGTTTCTCATATATGTATATATAATAATGTAGGGTGTAGAATATCAGATGTCGCAGGAATTTGTTTCCCGACATCAGATATTCTGCACCCGTTATGCGTTGCTACTTGCGTGTAGCGAGGTAGTCAGCCACGTTCTTCTCGATGCGTGCTGCGATGTCGCCCTCTTCTACGTTCTTGTCGAACTTCTCGCCTGTGATATGCTCGTAGAGTTCGATGTAGCGCTCGCTCACGCTCTCTGCATATTCGTCGGTGATTTCGGGCATTGTCTGTCCTGGTTCGTTCATGAAGTTGTGTTCGATGAGCCACTGGCGTACAAACTCCTTAGAGAGCTGCTTCTGCGGCAGTCCCTTCTCAAACTTCTCCTCGTATCCGTCAGCGTAGAAGTAGCGTGATGAGTCGGGAGTGTGAATCTCGTCGATGAGATATACCTTGCCGTCGCGCTTGCCGAACTCGTACTTTGTGTCAACGAGGATCAAGCCGCGCTGAGCAGCCATCTCCTGGCCGCGCTGGAAGATGCGGCGTGTGTAGTCCTCCATTACAGCATAGTCCTCAGCACTTACGATGCCCTGAGCGATGATTTCCTCCTTAGAGATGTTGAGGTCGTGTCCCTCGTCTGCCTTAGTTGTCGGAGTGATGATAGGCTCCGGGAAACGCTGATTCTCCTTCATACCCTCCGGCAGCTTCACGCCGCAGAGTTCGCGACATCCGTCTTTGTATGCGCGCCATGCCGAGCCAGTAAGGATAGAGCGGATGATCATTTCAACGCGGAAACCCTCGCATTTCAAACCTACGGTTACCATCGGGTCTGGTGTTGCGAGCTTCCAGTTGGGGCAGATGTCTGTAGTGGCATCAAGGAACTTGGCTGCAATCTGGTTCAGAACCTGTCCTTTGAACGGAATACCCTTCGGTAGGATAACGTCAAACGCAGAGATTCTGTCTGTTGCTACCATTACAATCACGTCGTCGTTGATGTCATACACGTCGCGAACTTTTCCGTGATACACGTTTTTCTGACCTTCGAAATGAAAATCGGTCTTTGTAAGTGCTTTCATAACTGTTTTTTAATTTTGAGTTTTTTCGTGAGCGTCGTGAGCGTCGTAAGCATTCACGATGCGCGTCACAAGCTTATGTCTTACGATGTCTTTCTGTCCGAGTTTTACGAAGCCGATGCCCTCCACGTCCTTCAGTATGTCGAGCGCCTCGGTGAGTCCGCTCTTCTGTCCGCGCGGCAGGTCTATCTGCGTCATGTCGCCGGTGATAATCATCTTCGTGTTCCATCCCATTCGTGTGAGGAACATTCGTATCTGTGCCGGTGTAGTGTTCTGCGCCTCGTCGAGTATCACCACAGCGTCGCTGAGTGTGCGTCCTCGCATGAAGGCGAGCGGAGCAATCTGTATTACGTTCTTCTCCATCATGTCCTGCAGCTTCACGGCTGGCAGCATGTCTTCGAGCGCGTCGTAGAGCGGCTGCAGATAGGGATCGATCTTATCCTTCATGTCGCCCGGGAGGGAACCGAGTTTCTCGCCGGCCTCCAC
>CALZMB010000326.1 GCA_945788485.1 uncultured bacterium
GTTCGGCATAATGTGTGGCCCGCATCAGTTGTGAACCTTGTTGTTGATCACCTGGATGCGGCAGAAGAGACGGTAGGACAGCCAGTAGTTGAACGCTGATATCAAGACGGTCACAAGACCGGCTATAAACTGGACTAACTTGTCTTCATAATGCAGACGCATGACAATGACGTAACCGTTCCGTTCTGCAAAAGCGTTGAGGACTTCAAAAATCGCTCCGGCACAGAAAGAGATTACCATCGGGAGAATCCACAGCAGTGTTGTCCACAACAGAGGACGACGGCGGAAGAAACTGGAAGCGACAGCAAAGGTGGAATGCACGAAAAGCAGGAACAGGAACAAGGCTTCTGGCATAGAGGAGAAAAACGACACTATGTGAGTGAAGAAAAGCGGGGTCAGAAAATATGCCGTCTTCGCTATCACAAATGTCAGCAGGGCCTGCAGACAGTCGGCTAACAGCAACCCTACAAAGAACAGCAGGGCGGAGAGAATCGTCTTGACAAGGAAATTTGAAAGATACTTCTCGAGGTTGGAGGCAGGCAGCATCGAGTAGTTTATGATTGTCTGCTTCGTCCGGAGATTGAAAGTCAGTTCTGAAGCAAAAGCCATCATCACGAGAGGAAAGAGGAAGGCACACAGCTTTGCAGCTATGCTGACAGCATTGAAGTCTGCCATGCCGCCTATCCACGACGATATGTTACAAAGACAATTGATGAGAAAGATGCCGGCACCAAAGCGAAGTATGGTGTTCAGAAGACTGCGTTTGTTGCCTATGATGTTCCATTTCAGGAGACTGAGAAATCTTTTTGTGTTCATTGTATTGTAGGTTTAGAAAAGCGACCCTGCCGGCAACGGCGATACGGAGCTGCCGGCAGCAATCGCAGGAAAGATATAGTATGAAGCGAGGTATTCACGCATGGACTGACGATTTGCACAAGACAAACTGCTGAACCGATTCCGGGAAACAGTCTGTTCGTCAACGTCCCTCTGTCACTTGTTCTTCAATTTGAGATTCTTCGTTTCTACTTTGCCCGACCCGGCGATGTTCGTATCCAATGTGCCGAGCTCGCCTGTCAGCTCTATCTCGCCGCTGCCCGCTATCTCGGCCTTTGCATGGTCGCAGTTGTTCATCTTTAGCGAGATGTCACCGCTGCCCGCTATGTCTATCTCACAATATTTCGTGTCATACATCGAAGCTTCGATGTCTCCGCTACCTGCTACGGAGAATTTCGCATTCTCTGACACAGCCTTGACCACACTAACATCTCCGCTGCCCTGAATAGAACATTCGAACAAACCCGATTTCACTTCCGATAGGTCTATGTCTCCGCTTCCGGCTACATTGACAATCATCTGTCTTGTTACCATCACATCCTTACACTCGAACTCCGAACTGCCGTTGACGTAGAGTTTCTCCAAAGACGGACCGCTGACATAAGCCGTGATGTCGGCGTTGCTCTTGCCCAGGACGACGACATTCTTCAATCCTTGGTTGAGGGTGTAACACAAACGGAGCGTTCCGTTCTCCGCCACTTCGACCACAACATCATTGAGGCAGTTTTCCGGACAGCGCAACATGACGGACGTGGTGTCTGATACGGTGTAGATGACATCGATACCCGACGCCTCGATGCCGTTGAAGTCAGACACCGGGAATGTCTTCTCGACAATCTCTGAATCGTCAACCTTGACTACGCTCATAGAGCATGAGCACAACAGGAAGGATATGAGAGCCATGACGGCTGCTACGATTGAATTATATACATTGACTTTCATAATGACTGGTTTTATATTGTTTGGGGGTGGAATTTGTTTCTCTCGGGATTTGTCGCGTGCTCCGCAGAGATGGCGGATTGGCACACGGAGGCGACAGGGAAATCGTACGCCCGCTATCTGACACCTTCTTTTATCGACGTGACGGCGTTGAAGAGGACTTCGAGATTGATTTGCGTCTCAGGTCTCGTGCCGCGCTTGGCCATCACGATGTTGCCTCTTGGAGAAGGCTCGGCATACAGAGCGTCGGCCATGTCATCGACGGTACGCTCTTCAAACACATACTCGCGGCAAATATCCTCGGTCGATTTATTCAACAAGATACCGTTTTCTGACATAATGACAACGTGGTCGAGAACTGCCTCTACGTCGTGTACCTGATGTACGCTCATCGGTCATGTTGCGGCTGATAACTCTCCTGAACTGAGCCTTCGAAGGTATGTCAAGACCGTTGGTAGGCTCGTCCATAAGAAGGTAGCGGGTGCCGGTCGCTATGGCGAAACTCATGAAGGCCTTCTTCTTCTGACCCATCGACAACTCGTTGAGCTTGATATTCTCAGGCAAATCAAACTCCTTGAGACATTCGTTAAGAACGATTTCTGAGAAGCGGGGATAGAACGGGGCGGTAATCTTAACATACTCACTCATCGTGGTGTTTGGCAGAAAGAACTCCTCCGGACACAGGAAGACATCCTTCAGAAACTCCGGACTGCGTTTGATGCTGAGCATACCGTCCACTTTT
>CALZMB010000327.1 GCA_945788485.1 uncultured bacterium
CATCATCTTCAAGGCGATAAACAGACGATAAACATTTATTTAGTTGACGAGTTGACAAGTTGACAAGTTTACGAGTTGATGTTTTTTCCGGTTTATCGCCTTGTGATTGATGCAAAAGCCCGGTAGGGTGATGATGTAGGTGGCTGAAAATATCTGAGCTGGCTCAAGGATTTTCAGGCGGCTACAGCATCAGTGAGGTCGAAGAGACCTTTTGCATCAACCACAAGGGGTTTTTCAAGGTTTTTGTCTATCCTTGCAAGCAACAGAGAGTACATTCCGTTGCACTTGTGCAAGAGTTACGAAAAACAATTTCCGTGTTCGTCCGTGACCGTCCGTGTGACAATAAACAATCTCTGTGTGACAGGTTTTTCTGTAGTTCAAGTGCTGTCTCTGTTGTCGCGAAAAAGAAGCTGTGCAGATCAGTGAGGTTCGCGAGGTCATGTTTCATCTACCTGTCCTCAGACCATCATTTTGCATTATCATCTGTGTGAAAAGGAGAGCGGCTGCTCCAACTGAATGTCAGTTGGGACAGCCGCTTTTTTGTATTGTGACGGGTTGGTCGGTGCGGTCAATGGTGACGCAGGTGTCACCGATGTATAGCTTGCCGCCTTTTATCGGGGACTGGATGGTGACTGTGTCGGGAGTGACGGAGAGATGGATGGGTCCGTGGGGTGTGGGGACAGAGCCTTTCATATATCGCAGGGTGGAGAGGTGAGGACGGCACTCCCACTCTTCATAGCCGGGCTTCAGCGGACGGATGCCGAGGAAGTATCTGCCGAGGAGATACAACGGTGACGCTCCCCAGGCGTGGCAGAGGCTTTTGCCGTATGGGCGGCCATACATCTGCAGATGTTCTGTGCCTTGCTCGTCAGGCACGTATTTCTCCCAGAATGAGGTGGCTCCTTCATGTATCATGCCGCCCCAGTAGTCTTTCATCTCCTGAAGCACACGGTCGTGCTGCTGCATGATGCAGAGGGCTTCGAGTTCGTAGAACCGCATATAGGGTGTGGTGATTGGCTCAACGTCGGGGTTGAGCATGACACTATGCAGAATCTCTTCTTTCCGCTGTGCATCGGCGAAGCCGTAGATGACGGCGAACATATTGGGGAATTTCGTGATGAGCTGTGACACCTCGCCCTGTTCTTCGTGATGTAGATAAGCATGATGCGTATCGCTCCAGAACAGGGTGTCGGTCTGCTGACGGAGGATTGTGTAGAGGGTGTTGTATTTCTCCGCGTCAGCCGTATAGTCAGCAATGGTGAGCGACCCTTGCGGCAATTTGTCTGGCTGGTTGTCTGCGAGGAGCTGCGCACATTCAGCCATCGTCTGAAGGCTCTTCGCGAAGAGGATCTGCTCGAAAGCCATTACGCCGCGTTTCGGCATTGGGAAATCGACCCAATCGACGAAGATCCAGTCATCGGGACGACCGTCGGCGAAGCCACGGTTGTCTGTTCGGCTGAGGACATAGTCCATGAGAGAGCGCATACGGGGGTATATCTCACGCACGAAGGCGATGTCGTTGGTGAAGGTGTAATAATCGAGGACGGAGTTGAACCAATAGAAGGTGTAGTCCATGATGGTGTTGACATGGGCTGTGACAGGGTCTTTTCCGCGCAGCTGGCGTATGGTGCGCTTCACGGTGTCGGAAGAGAAGCGCAGATAGTAGTTCATGAGATATGACTGTATGGCGTCGCCCGACCATGTCCATCTGTCGCGTTTTATGCCGTCCATGAAGAACTCTCGTGTGGTGAGGTCGAGGGTATATGCGCTGACCTGCCATATCTTGTTGAGAAGAGGGTCTGAACACTCGAAGCTTCCGGAGCGTTCTGCATCGAAAGGCAGGAACTCATAGAGTGCCGTCACATCAGTGATGGCGCTATCGTTTGGCATGACGTGCACGAAACGGAAGGCTTTGCTGCCGGGCACCATATAGTCGCCGTCGGCGGGGACGGTGATATGGTCGAGGGTCTCACAATGGTCGTGGTCTAACGCCTCTTCTCTTGACTCGCCGTAGAACAGGGCAATGCTGTCGCCTTTACGGACACCGTGCAGGATGACATATCCCATCGTCTCTTTTCCGAAATCGCAGAGAATATTGCCATCTGTCTTTTCTACAGAGACGGGACACATGGGACAGGTGGAGAGGCGGAAGAGTGATGGCCGCTGTTCAACGGTCTGGAAAGCGGGGTGTACGGCGGCCGGGACATAGATGCCTGAGCCGTGCGCCACGCCGTTCTCGTCAATCCATATCTTGTCTTCGTATGTGGCGAGCCAGGTGGCGTCGGTGTGTATGGTGTCGCCTGAGATGAAGAGAGCCGGCGGCGTTGTCTGGTTCCATATCTTGATGTTTATTTTATGCTCGCCTTCGGGGATGAGGAAGGCGGATGGCTCACCGTATTGCAGTTTGCCGTCGAGCATGAAGTTGTAGCGTCCTTCAGCGGTGATATGTATTGTCTCGGGGTGTGCGAGATGTACTATGGTGCTGAACTCTACAGTGACATAATGCGTG